>DASPJL010000119.1:0-4611 GCA_035628645.1 Cytophagales bacterium
CTTGGTTGACAGTGAAGTCCTTCGAAATCGCCACCTTCGGGTAGCTGCAAAACATTATAGACAACCCTAAGAAGACCCTACATAATGACCTTTCCATTCACAATAAAGTATAAGACTAAAATCAGTAACACTATTACAGAGGAAAACACTCAGATGGTAATGACATATATTAGGGACTTTATTGAAAAAAAGAGTGCTGATGATATTGTTGTTGAAGGAAGTAAACTGACTTTCAAATCCAAATTTTTCAAAGCTGGTAGGTGGAATACTAATATTCTTGTTCCAATTGAAAAAGGAGAATTTAATATAGTGAAAAAAGGAGATAAAACCTTTTTGACATACGAGTTTTTCATGTATCACCTTTTTATTGGAACCTTACTAATAGCATTGTTTTTTAGTGCCATTTCCGGCCATATTTGGATAGGACTTTTCTTTTTTATTTGGTTATGCGGAATGAATTGGATTACGGCAATATTTCGACATAAATCTATGCACAAAAAAATTACGCTTGAAATAGATAAACTGACAATAAATTAAATTCATGAGGATTAAGAAAGGGCAGCCTATAATCGAGTAGACGGCCTCACCGCTTGTAAGCGATGGGGTGCGCCTCTCATACCGCCGTACGTACGGGGCTTCGCCGGTATCTTCGCCCTCTCGTGCTCAATACCATATACGGCGGTTCATTAACTGATGGGGATACTTTTAAATAATAATCAAGCATAGATTGATAACCTCGTTTAGCTAGTCGTTTCAGGGTAATGGTAGTTACAAGGATAGGACTTTGAGCTACTGCCCAGCCTCCCATTTTTGTCCGGCCAAGAGGAACTCGAAAAGAGAATTTCTGCGTAAAAATAAAGTTGCATTAAGAAAAAATGTATATTGAGAGCAGTTATATGAAATATATGCGCATCTGGTGTGGATATAAACGAGTTAGTAGAAATTTAATGAAAAAAAGCTGCTTTTTAATTGCATTCCTAATTTCTCTGTCAGTCAATGCTCAATCAGAACTAATTTTTGGAATTCCCAAGGAGTTAAGAGACTCTATCTCTACTAAATTTTCCAATTATCTTATATATGAAGTAAATGATATGGATGGACGAATGACTAGGGAAGGAGAGGAATGTCAAGACGAAATTTATGCTGCTTATTTATTGATTCCTTTAGATATGATAGATAGTATGATTGGTATTAAAAGGAACCTTTGTTTTCATAAAAAAAAGGAGATAGGAAAAGGAGTTTGGGACTTTTACCTAAAGAATAAAAAAACTTTAAAAAGTGAAAAAATCCGATCTAATATTCTATGGCTTCATCAGAAACGGCAAAGGTTGCTTATATATGAAAACAATAAGTTGGAACTGGAAATTTATCTAAGCGAAGAATATCTAAGGGATGAAAATAAGTTTAAAGCGAAGAATTTAGTGTTGTTTCAAGTAAAACTTTTGTTGCTAATTGAAAATGAAATAAAAAACTTCTACTAATCGAGTAGACCGCCTCACACCACCGTACGTACGGTTCTCGTATACGGCGGTTCATTAACAGCTGGGGATACTTTTAAATAATAATCAAGCATAGATTGATAACCTCGTTTAGCTAGTCTTTTCAGGGTAATGGTAGTTACAAGGATAGGACTTTGAGCTACTGCCCAGCCTCCCATTCTTGTCCGGCTCAGAGGAACTCGAAATGAGAATTTCTGCGTAAAAACAAAGTTGCCATTATGAAAAAATGTATATTGGGAGCAGTTATATGAAATATATGCGCATCTGGTGTGGATATAAACAAGTTATGCGCCATTTTAAGACGACCACGCTAAGATGTTTTTTTACCATATTGATTTTGACTATTTTCTTTTCATGCGGACAGAAAAGCAACAATACTGAAAGTAAAATTGAAATCATTGACAATGCCTCAGTTGACAATTTTTCATCACAACCTATTAACAAACAAATCGACCAAGACCACAATTGCAGCTACGACAATCAAGTTTCAAGTTTAGGTATTGGTTTAATCATTTCACCATCAAGATTTGAAATTTATAATGACAGTTTACTAAACGACAAAATTGCAAGTTGGGATATGTATAAAGATGAAGGCAAAATAAATTTATGTTCAAAGCTCTTCAAACCTGACTACGGAATAATGCATTTTGTATGTATCGCAAAAAGTGAAAAAGCATACAAAGTTTTAGTGAATTTTTCCGAGATTAAATATTTACCAAAGACTAAAAATTATGACTTCAAAACTTGGGACGAATACATATCTCAATCATTCGGTATAAGACGACTTATAAATAATAAAGGAGACTTTTCAAAAAATTATTCATTAAGAATTAAACCCAATGACAATGCAGACACATTGGTAATTCCTAAAGGTCACGAGTTATTTTGCCCAATGGAGATTAAAGGTGATTGGATAAAAGTGAGATATGATTGCTTCTATAATGACGAAAATAATTCATATGAAGGTGAGCCTTGCCACAACTATATTGACAAATGCAAAAATCCATTGACAGGTTGGTTGCGGTGGCGACAAGAAAACCAATTACTTATTGACATATTTTTGATGCCATGATAAGAAAAATGGCTTATAACAGGCGTTTGGCAAAAAAGCGGGTTCAGTGGTTAATTGAACATTCTACCTCGTATCAATTTTTGTGCTGGGTTGAAAGTTTTGTGCTTCGAAATCGCCAACTTCTTGTAGCTGCAATTAAAAAAGACTTATGAATTATAAATTGATACTTTTTTTACTGTTGATAAGTATTGGGTGTCATGATAAGGGTGTACATCATAACCCGCTAATTGGGAAATGGGTACTAACACAGTCAAGAATGTCTAATGCATCTGTATTTCCTCTTGATACTAATAACTTCTTAAAGGATATCGTTGGATTATATGATTCAATTTCACAAAAAACCAGCTTTACTTTTATTGACGGAGATAGATTATTAATAAATAAAGATGATAAAATGAAATACGAGGGAAACTGGGATCTTAAAAACGATGGAATTTTAAATATTATGATTCAGGATGATTCCTTAAAATTTAGGATTAATCGGATAACTAGTGATTCTTTGAAAATATTTTCTGAAGGTCATAACTCCTTAAGAAATGTGGATTTAATTTTTGAAAAGAAGAAATAACTGCGCCTCCACCGTTTCCTGTCCCCCCTGACAGGAAACTATTTTAAATATTCAATTAATTTAGTCCATTTCAAATATTATATATTAGTTTTAGTCTTGTTTCCTTCCTCAGTGACCTGACCGTAACAGGAAATTGAGGAATTTTCAATTCACCATTTTTTTTACCTTATCTACTATACTGGATGCATCGATTCCAGCATCATGGAGCAATTGTTCCATTGTGCCGGATTGTGAAATATGTGTTACACCCATTTTTTCTACATAAACAGATTTGTCAGCTACTGCTGCCATGGCAAAGTCTCCCAGGCCCCCGTGAACAAAGTGGTCCTCAACGCTAATAAGGATTTGTTTCTTAGTTTCCTGCAAGCAATTCACCAACGCTTCCTCATCAACCGGACAAATGGAATAACAATCGAGCACGCGAACATTTATACCTAGTTTTTTTAGCTCATCTGCTGCTTTTAAGGCTTCAAATACAGTGATTCCGCTAGCTACTATAGTCAGCAAATCGTCTTTCGACTGTCGCAATATTTCAGAACCACCGATTTTAAACTTATGGGTCTCATTATAAAGCACAGGAGTTTTAGGGCGAAGGGTGCGCATGTACACAAATCCTTGGTGACTTACCATAAGCGGTACCAGAGCGGATGTAGATACTGCATCAGAAGGCTGAAGCACTACAGAATCAGGAAGAGCGCCGAACAAAGCGATGTCCTCCAGCCCCATTTGAGAAGGGCCGTCTTCGCCGATGGAAACGCCCACATGAGAACCAATAAATTTGATGTTGGCTTCAGATACACGAGCCATCCGAATCTGATCTGCAGCTCTTGTTAAAAATGCGGCAAATGTTGCTACAAAAGGTATTTTGCCAAGCCTTGCTAAGCTTGCCGCTACTGTCACCATATTTTGTTCGGCAATAAAACATTCAACAAATCTGTCGGGGAAAGCTTCCAGGAATTCCAGGGTAAAAGTAGAGTTTTTTACATCACCATCAAGTGCATAAATCGATGTATTCTTCTCTCCCAACTTGCAAATTACCTGCCCGAAAATTTCCCTGGTGGCATAGGCTTTATTTTTATCAAAAGAGAAGCCAACCTGTATTTCATCATTTTTATTTTCCGGTAATTTGACTTGAACAGGTCTTTTAAAATTAAATTTAAGGTCATCATTCACGTGTCCAATTTCTTCCAGGGCCTTTTGCAGATCACCAGTTTTTAACGCTTTTCCATGCCAATCATCCTTGTTTTCTAAAAATGAAATATCCTTGCCTTTATAGGTTTTTGCTACAATGGCAAAAGGTTTTCCACTTTTATTATTTACCGCATGCTCAAATGCCTTATCTATTTCTTCAAAATTATGACCATCAATTGCCGCCACTTCAAAACCAAATGACTGAAACCTGCTTACATATTTTTCAATATGATGACCAAACATCGTTTCTCCGCTTTGTGCCAGCCGGTTGATGTCAAGGA
>DASPJL010000120.1:0-11653 GCA_035628645.1 Cytophagales bacterium
ATTTTCTCCCATGAATAAGATATTATTGAGCCATCTGCATCGGTTGCGCTTCCCGGAAGGGTAACTGAAGTAGTGGATGCTCCTGTAGATAAGGCAAGCTTCTGATCTGCGCTTGCTATTACTTTTGGTACATGATAAACCGTTACCGTCATTGTCTTCCTGGAACTTTCGCAAGAAGGAGCATCAGGGGCATAAGTGCATACAGAATAAGTGGTGGTTTCGGAAAGATTGGAAGTATAAAAATTATTTCCTCTATATACCTCCATTCCACTTTGGTTAAACCATTTATAATTCTCCCCGCCGGTTATTTTAAGTATGGTAGCAGTATTAGCAGGTATTTTAAGAATGGAGGATGCATCTATTAGAGGAGCAGTAGGATTGGGAACTACCGTAAAGGAAACAGGTACCCTAACACTTTCATCCTCCCCACAAGTTCCGTCATTTCTGACAGCGGCCACATAATAGGTTACATTACTTGTAAAAATCTGGGTTAAGCCTGAAGTGCAGAAGTTTATAGATTCATTGGGTCGGCCATTTTGGGTTGGAGTGATTGTTTCGTTTCCTGTAGGGCTTGTATACCAGATATGTTCGGTAACAGAGGGATCATTATAGGAAGTGGCACTAAGTGACAAAGTCCCGCCCACACAAGTCGCAAGGCTATTTACTTGAGGCGGATATAAAGGGACTATAGGATTTATGGTAACAGTCACCGAGGAAGAACGGTTGGTTACCCCATTACATCCAAATGCCGTAGCTGTAACCTGGGCAGTTTCTGAATAGTCTGTGTTCCAGGTTACGGTTGCATTTGTAGAATTAAAAGTTACCTCTCCCGCTTCAGGTGGAGAAACAGACCAACTATAACTGTACGCATTAGAGGCTTCAATTCTATAATTTGAACTTTGATGCCCCTGGCAAAAAGAGGTTTCTTTTAAGGTAAAAATAGGCGTAGAAGGTGTTTTTTGTATAATGGTTACACTTCTGGATGTCGTAATAGCGTCACCACAATTATTAATACCGGTCAGATAATAGATCCCTGATTCAGTAGGGGAAATTGAATCAGCCCTGGATATTTCCACACCTCCAGCATTTTTCCATATATAATCACTGCCCCCATCTGCTTTTAAGGCAAAATCAGAATCTCCTTCACATACTGGAGGTATATTACTTTCTGTCATATCCACTCCTAAAGGGATAATCTTTATTTCACCAGGTGCTTTAACCGTAAAAGTTACTGGTGTTCTTTCGTTAAGTTGTAAAGGACACATTACACTTTTCGGAGAAGAAGATACATAATAAGTATACGTTCCCGGCTCGGTATGATTAACAGAATATGTGGATACATAATTCGAACCCGAATGATAGGTAACAGGCCTACTTTCTAAAAAAACATTATTAGAATTGTACCAATCATGATGGGTTATATTGGAATTAGTAGTTGAGGCGCTAATAGTGCCAAGTCCTCCTCTACATATTGAGCTATTATTAGCCTTAGGTAATTCTAGTGTTAACGGGGGAATTACATTAACAGCAACACTTGCTGAAGTGCTACTGCATCCGAAAGCTGTTGCTTTAACAGTTGCGGCGCCGGTAAAAGTAGAATTCCACTTAACAGTTGCATTGTTAAATGTATAAGTAATTGTGCCAGCAGAAGTTGGACTCAAAGCCCATTCATACCGATCTGTATCGGTAGATGTAACACTATATTCACTTGTACTTCCCCTGCAAACAGAAGTTGGTTTTTTACCAAAAATAGGCTGGCTCGGATTGTTTTTAAATTTAAATTCAAACGAATCAGATTGAGAGGTACTTCCGCAATCTGGAATGCCAGATAGTACGTAAGTTCCCGGTTGCGATGGTATAATAAAACTACTTTCACCTAAAAAACCTCCATTTAGGTACCATTTGTAAAAACGTCCACCATCTGCATACAATTTAAATTCGGTATTAGGACAAATTCCTGATTGCGAATAACCAGGTCCCAATATCTGAATTAAGGAGGCATTTTCTTTTATATAAGATATTTCTAATCGATCACTTTCATCTGAACCACAAACTGTGGATACCCAATAGGTTTTTGACCCGGAAACATTAATAGTAGATACGAGCACAGACGAACTAGGGTAGGGTCTCACAGGAGTTGTTTCAAAATCATAAGCAGTACCATATTGACTGGTATACCATTTATGGCTGGATATATTGGTCATTTCATCCACTGGAGCATAGGATTGTACACTTAAAGTTCCGCTATATAAACAGGATGCCTTAGAAGTTCCTTCAGGTTTTATACATTGCGAAAAGCCCTTTAAGAATAAAAAGTAAACCAGTATAGTTAGTATATATATCTTTTTCATAAGAAGCTTTCATCGTTATTACTTGGTAATATAATTATAGTCGTACATTTTAAGGATACTCGCATCAAGGTCACTTATGAATTTTAGTCTCCCATGAGGATCATAATCATACTGAGTTATAATATTATTGGGATCGGTAATTTCATGAATACCACGAAGTGGATCATAAGTATAAGTGGTCATGAGGGCATTTTTGGGATATAGCCTTATATCATCCAGTTTGCTTCCATTGTTAGAAATGACAATGTTAGTAGCATTTGAAATCACCCATTCATAATAATTCCAACTTGGTGACAATGTCCTGGCATTTCCGTTTACAGAAATGCTGCCTGTTCCATTTGCCCAGAGGGAAACAATATAATTATCTTCAGGAACACCTTTGTAAAAGGTACCGGTATTGCACCTCAATCCGGTTTTGGCGTCAGTGTCAATATAATTTATTGTAGAATAAGACCACCCACCTAAGTCATCCGTCTCAAAGTTGGCAAAGGCAATCTTATTGGAAGGCGCATTTACAACTTCTGCAATGGGTAAGGCTTTATTATATCCCCAGATATAGGATGTACGGGTATTTTCTAAAATCCCTGATTTATTCATTCTGGCAAATTCCTCTATATTACCATTGGTACTGTATTTAAGAAATTTTAGCCTTGGCCTATATCTAAAATCTTTTTTTATAATTCCTGCATCCAGATAAGAAGGAGTAAAAGAAGAAAAAGGTATTGAATTACTTTCTAATTGAAATATAGTATCTGCAACAAATTTAGAGGTGTTCTCAGGATAGTTTTTAAATACAGTAAAAATTCCGGAAATTATATTACGTTTTGTACTGTCTGTATTCTGTTTAAAAACATACTTTTCAATTATTTTGCCTAAAGCATTTCTATTAACCAAATGTTTTAATATTCCTGTTAGAGCGGTAGGATCTCCATAATCCAAAGGATGTTTCATCCGAGTTACGATTTCCTCTCCTGAAAGCGATGAAGATTCCGTTATTTCTTTGATCTGCCAACCTAATGAATATTTGTATTTTTTATAGGTAGAAACAAATTTCGTTGTATCACCAGGTTGGTATGAATATTCTCTGGATTCAATTAATTTATAGGCTCCTGTGAAAATAGAAAAACTTCCGAATACATAATCGTTTGACCCTAACATATTATCTTGTGGGCAAGGAGTAGGTGAGGCATCACAATTACAAATTAAAACTCTCTTTGCCTTTGCACCTACCATTTGATTAGAATAATTTAAAAGATTATAGCTGTTTTCTAATTTAAAGAACAATTTTCCATTGTTATCATATATTCTCTTTTCAGTAAGATGCCCTCTTTGCCAATGATAACTTTCCTTTTGGTTAGGAATTCTTAATTGATCCTGCAATGGTTTACCTTTATCGAAAGTATAAATAATTTTACCGATATTGTCCACGCTATTTCCAAAATACTCCGTGACTACAGGATAAACTACAGTAGAAGCGTCCCATGCGTTTACATCTACCAAAGGATTGGAATATACAGTTCTTCGTCTTTCTTGCCCACCACCTGCTCGACCTTCATCTGCTCCTGTCCAATTGAAGTGAATTTCTTTATATAAAACTTCATTATAATAATATTGAGGTTCAAGGCTAAGAAAATTTCGTTGACCGTATCCTGATTCCTTATATCCATATTTATAGGTTTTAATCAAAGGCTTTGAATGAGAATCTTTATAACTTCTGATTTCTTTTACCCTTAATCCTCCTGCTAAAAAAGTACCGCCATTGGGTTCTTTATAGCGATTAATTTCAAAATCAAACTCGGTGTACCCCCCTGTTGGATATTCAATTTTTTTCAAAATTCCCTGTTTCATAAGGATAGAATCAGGTTCTTTTCCATCCGCAAGATTTGTACCGACGAATATATTATCACCACCGCTATCATTAAGATTTGGTTGATAAAAAAGGCTCATGCGAGGGATTAGAGAACTATTTTGTTTTCCGTTATAATACCCCCAGTGGTCCCTCTGATAAGGATTACTGGTATAAATGTCCCAGGAAAAATAATCCGTCTCATAATCAAACTTGTAATTCTCTTGTATTACTCCGTCTTCATCTAAAAAAAATATTTGATCTAATTTTAACCTTAGGTTTTCTTGATGATTGTAATCCTGGAAATAAGAGTGAGAAAATTTTATCGTTTTTATAACTTTGTACGTCCCATTTTCAAGGCCATACACTTTTATTTTATCTAAAGCCTGGCCTCCTCCAGTATAATCCATCCTATCTTTAGTTAAAAATTCGATTTTCCCATTTTCAAAATAAATCTCAGACGGAGAAAGCTCCTCGGTATTTCCCCCAGGATTAGATTCATATATTACATTACCTTCTTTTGGTTGATGCTTGGAATTGCATTCAAATGGATCGGAGGCAGTACAAGCGTAGCCATTATATGTTAGATCTATAACCGTAGCTGAGTGAGTTAAATTATCAGAAGAAAACCATCCGGTAGTTTGATAATTAAAAGAAATTCTATCAGTAGTATTGGCCGATTCAATTTCTGTTAACATCCAGGATGTACGATAACTATCGCTTGTCTCTCCGTATGACACACCGTTTCTATCTTTCCCGAATCTATATAAAGTGCCGTCTTCATCAAAGATTTCAAAACTATTTAACTTATTTATTGATGTCTCATAATCTATTCGAACCGAAGACAAAGGAATTTGTGTTGCACTATGATTATCCCTATTTAAATAGAACTTGCCACTTTTATTATTTATTGAAAAACTAAAGATATCAGGCTCCAGATCTATTTTTCCAAGAGCTACTTGCTCAATATAACCATAGTCATCGCAAGGACTTAGCCCCGATAATTTATAAGGTAATACATAATAATAACCCATTTCCTTTTCATCTGCTTTCCCATTAACTCTTCTAGAAACCATTCCTCCATAGTTTAATGACCATCCTAATCCTACCCAACTCCCTCTATCTGAAATTTTTATTCCTGAGGCATGATAAGATAAGGTGATAGGCACCGTTAGGTCTCCACTTTTTACCTCATAAATTGGAATTGATATTTCGGGAAGACCTGTAAAAAGACTTACTTTATAGTCTCCATACTTTCCTAAGGATGCAGTATTAGGTGATTGAGGAATTATTCGGGGTGGCTTGTCAGTTTGGGAAAAACCTTTTAAATAACTGACAAAAAGTATCAATGCCAGAAGCAATATTCTGGCGGAATTTCTCTTCATATTTTTATTATTGATTAAAATCTATTAATATTTTATTTTCTTACCACTTGCATCAATAACTGAAAGTCCTCTAAGATTCAAGTACTAATACCCTTTCAATTAGTCTAAAAAAAATAGTGGTTTTGCTTATTGACAATCCAATAGGCATAAGCGAGCATTTTTCTTTCATTATAAATAAGTTTTTAGCATAAAATAATTTAAAAAATCAAATAAGAATATCCCAAAAGCATGATTTTCGTATTCTGAATTTTATTTCAGCGCCTTAAGCAAATGTCTTATACCAATAAATCATGACTTTGGACAACCATCATTTTAAGGACCTATATTTTATAGCTTACAATAAATTGAAAGTTTATTTTACATAAATACCTTCAATTTTAAATCGAAAGTAATATCCTGAAACATTACATGCAAATAAAAAAATATTATTTTCACAATAGAGAATAAATAAATAAAATAAACTACAGATTTTCAAGGCATTAATGTTCGACATTAAAAACAAAAAAATATTACCATCAAAAACATTTGCCTTTCCCAATATAGGAATGAGAAAAATAATTGCTTATGTACTTAATTAATTACACAAAATATAAAGGGGATAAAAACCCAAAAGAGCAACTTCTCGTAGAAAGTTTTTTCAATTACCAGCCACAAGCCTCTTCCGTAATAAACATTTGTTTCATCGCCCCCAAACCACCACCTAACCCTTTATTATTTACCTCGTAATCTTGCAAGCAAATTCCTCCAACTCAATGTTAATTTATCAAATATTATTACTCTTCCCTCCTTCATATCATTGCCTTTTTTAAAGGAATTCACCTTTACTTTACCGTCCTTCTGCTTTTCCAGTTGCGCATTTCCGGTCCCCGGTTTCCGCATGTACTCAGTAATAGCTGCTGTATAAGCATTGGGAAGTTTAAGTTTCTTAGCTACTTTTTTATAATACGCCTTTCGCCCGGGAATGAGCATCTGAGCTTTCGAATACGCAGCAGCCTCTCTGAATTTTCCTCTGGTTTTCTTTTGGGCAGAAGAGCTTTTCCTATTATAGCCGGCATTATAAGAGACTATCGTTTCTCCATTTACCTGCCTGAAAACAAGGTCTTTCCCTAATACACCCTTTAATCCATTAAGCGGTGACTTTTTTACAAGTCTGGCCATAATTTTCTTTTTTTCAAAGGTAAAAACAAGTGGTTGCAAGGAGGCTTCAATCACTTATTTTTCTTCATAAAAAAAATCTTATGGATAAGATGCTCCTCTTTCTTAACTGGATATTTATAAAATTATACTGGTAACAATTTCTAAGCTTGGCGTAAAGTAGCCCTTTCTCATTATTGCTTAAGTATTGACTCAGTATATCTTCGGTTCAGTTTCGGTATTCCTCCACACTTCTTCCACTCTTCCTCCACTCTCGCTTCAGTCTTTCGCTAGCAAAAAAGGATTGATTTTATTGGTTGGGTTTTGTTATTGGAAAGGAAAGTAAATGTAATCAAAGCACCATATTTTTTCCTACATCTCAGACTAAAAACTTCAATCTTCTGCCTTCAGTCTATTTTTGATGAGCCTAATTAATTCTAATAGGGTAAGAAGTAAAACAAAGTAAATTATTAAGATTATTTATTTTCATTAACTGCTCACCTCCTTTTCTCACTCCAATTAAAAATTCAACATTTTTTCTAATTAAAAGTATAATTGATTTAATGGCATTTTATTTGTAAAATGAGAACCTAAATCAAATACCAGAACATGCAAAAATCAATTTCGATAATTATTATTGTTTTTCTTATAACTACAAGTTCTTGTAGCAGTCAGATTTTTAAAGGTTTAAAACTTCCTAAGGTCGGAACCAGTACAGGCAGCCTGTCAAAAGATGAGGTTGCCAAAGGCTTAAAGGAAGCTTTAAAAGTAGGGATATCAAAGGGTGCTGATTTGGCTTCTTCTCTTGACGGGTATTACAAACATCCGGTAATTAAAATTCCTTTTCCTCCGGAAGTTCAGCAAGTAGAGTCAAGACTTCGTCAAATAGGACTTGGAAGCGAGGTAGATAAATTTATCCTAAGTCTTAACCGGGCAGCAGAGGATGCAGCAAAACAGTCTAAACCAATATTTGTTAAAGCAATAACTTCGCTTACCATTCAGGATGCTTTTGGAATATTGAACGGAAATAATGATGCCGCGACGCAATATCTAAAAAGAACTACCACGAGTGATCTTACAAATACTTTTCTTCCCGTAATAAAGTCTTCCTTGGAAAAAGTCAACGCTACTAAATATTACAGAGATCTTGTAAATGCTTACAACAGAATTCCATTAGTAACCCGTGTTAATCCTAACTTGAATGAATATGCTACAGAAAAGGCAATTGAAGGATTATTTTACCTGATAGCGCAGGAAGAAGCAAACATCAGGGCCAATCCGCAAGCGAGAACTACTGAATTATTAAGAAAGGTCTTTTCGCAGGCCAAATAGGAAAAAGAGGAAAGTAGTGGAAGATGTCAACATTCCTTTCTCTTTAAGATCAAATTTTAAGTTTATAAATTGAATGGAGTGCAGCGATTGAATGACGGCGCTGCACTTCTTTTTTTTGTTGGCTAAAAGGGTATTTGGAAAATTAATTACTCAGTCAGCAAAACTTTGATGGTTTCACTTTCATTTCCATTTTGAATTTTTACAATATATAATCCTTTGGGATAATTGGCCATATTAAAGGAAACAAAATCATTACCGTGATTTATAAATGCCTTAACTTCCTCTCCCCTGCTGTTTAATAATTTCACATCTACTGTGGCATTTTCTGCAAATGAAGATTTAACAGTTATTACATCTTTGGTCGGGTTAGGATAAACTGAAACATTTCTATTTTCGGCCTCAGCATCCATAACAACCACTTCCTTTATTACTGTCGCCTTACAACCATTCTTGTTTTGTGTAGTAAGAGATATGGTATAAATTCCCGGAATGTTATAAGAAATCTCCGGAGATGAAGTAGTATCTGTTTCGCCATTTCCAAAATCCCAATCCCATTTCACTGCTGCTTCCGAAGTTGACGTTAATTGAACAGAATTGTCGTCTAAGAATATTGAATCTTTAGAAAGGGTAAAATCCGCATTGACATCAGTCACTTTGATCATAACTTCGGCGGGATCACTTTCTAACAACGAATCACTGCTTGTTACAAAAATTACCTGATCGCCAGCAATTGAAGCTGTTTTTAAAGTATTTCCTTCGCAAATTATTTTATCAGGGTAGGAGGAATAAAATCTTAAGTTATTTCCGCTGTCAAATGCTACCTCTAAAGATTCATTTCTACAAATCTCCAATATCCTGCTCGCAGGAGTGGGCGTTTTCCTGACAACTACGACTTGTTTACTTTTTGTATCCACACAACCACCAGAGAAGTTGAACACTTTTAATGTTATCGAATAAACACCTGTCTTACTAAAAGAAAAACCAGTTTTATTAATGCCTTCTATTGTTTTGCCATTGCATTCCCAGGTCCAGGCTACCGAACCTTCTGTTTGGTCAGCAACTTCTAAAGTTGATGATTCATCCAGATTAAGGGTATCCATTTGCAAGGTAAAATCAGCAAACTTATCCCACACCTTTACCTTAACTTCCAATGGTTCACTTTCATATAATGAATCAATATTGGTCACCCAATATGTTGTTGTTGAATCAACATCAGAAACTACGAAAGATCGCCCGGTGAAGATTGGTGTGCTTATAGGAAAACTTTTATAAAAATTGAAATTCGTACCGTTTTCAGGCATTATTTCTCCGTCTCCTCCTTTACAAACATATACCGGACTTACTTCTGGCTTGGGACTGGAACTTATTACCACAAGCGTTTTATTAATGGTGTCGGAACAACCGCTTGAATTTTCCACCATCAATTTAATTTTATAAGTTCCCTGTTTATTAAATACCTTAACGGTGTTCCTATTTGTACTTTGATAACCGTTGTCAAAAGTCCAGTGCCATTTTACTGCATTGAGGGAATTACCGGTAAAGCTCACTTTGTTGCCTTTGATCAAATCCAATGTATCCAGATCCATTGTAAAATCACCCTGTATATCATTTTTATAAAGTACTACTTTCGATGGTTCACTTTCAAAACCTTCATTATATTGGGTGATATAATAGCTTGTACTTTCGTGTAATTCCGGCGTAGTATACTCATTACCAGTGAAAATTGGGGTTCCTAAAGGAAGCGAATCATAAAGGCTAAATTTTTTATTATCAGGCGTTTTGACTGTGGCCGGGAAATTTGAGCAAAAAGGAATGCTAATAGAAGTAGGCGGATTAAGTTGGTATTCATTAAACTTCTCCCTGGCCCTGACTACTGCGCTTTTTAATTCTTCCAGGCTATTTCCCATTACAACCGCATAGGCTACTTTAACACTGGTTTTATTTGCTACGTTATCAAGCTTCACCCCTACGATGTGAGAAACGTCACTGCCTTCTCCATCCATACCCGCCTGGTTATTTAGAAGTTCGCTGGACAAAGCGCTGAACTTTTCTCTTTTGGTAAATCCATCGCTTAAAATGATTCCATTACCATTGTCAATACGATGATCCAATGCATAATAAATGGGAGTGCCTGTGGTTAACAAGGCTATAGCTGTCATTTTTTTCCCTGAAGCGGAAGAGTATACATAGCCAAAATTGTTTTCAGCGTTCCATTCCGCTCTGTTTTTATTGTAAGAATCAATATTCCAGTCAGCAAAGAAACCTGAATACAATGAAGGAATTGTAACTCCACTGTTATTGGTTATAAAATACTCAAGAATGATAAAAGAACGATCAGGTGTATTTTGCCAGCCATATTCTTTTTGGCTTACAATCAGGCCAATTTGATTTGTATTATTTATTGTATCCACCAAAGTACCCCTTGTTTCCAAGCCTGCAAAACTGTTCTTAAAATACTTAATCCCCCTGGTCTGCGTTAAGTTTTGATCACTTTGACCGGTAGAAAGGTTTGAAACCACATTATGTGATACTTTGGAGGAAGATGTTGCCAGCATAATGCCTCCGCTACCTAGCAGACGTTGTTCACCTGTTTCTGAATTATCCCTGAAAGCGAGCCTACCTTTGCCTGTGGTGGTAAGCAATAAGTCATTGAATTCCACATCGAGATAATCGGGAGCAGTATATATATCAAAATACTGATAATCATTATAATTCCCATCTTCAAAGCCTAGCCTGAATGTCAGTTTATGAGAAGGAGGCGTATCAGGCGACAAATAGATCTGAAAAGGCACGTCAGCATTATGTTTACTTTGAAGTGTTGAAAAGCTGCCTGCAACAAATGTTTCATTAAGAATTGTCACGTAGGGTGACGGCGAGGAAAGCGTTATCTTGAGGTTAGACGATGGCGACAGATAATTCTTAAATTCACATGATACTTTTATGGTGTCATCATAAAAAGCAAGGTCTCTGCCTCCATTATCTATGGAATAGGAAACCATTCGTACAGATGAAACAGAGGTATCCATTAAAGCCTGGTACATGTTTAATCTTCCTTTTCCCAATTTTTCCTTAAAGGGTGCATTCACAGGATCAGAATAAATATCATCTGAGGTCACTCTTAATTGCTCCATTACCTGAAGCGCGTTATAATGAGGGAACCGGGCCCTTACCAAAGCAGCCGCACCGGCAACAATGGGCGCGGAAAATGAGGTGCCGGATGTAGTACCATATTTTGCAGAATCAGCATTTTGACTAGTCCCAACAGCTTCTCCGGGTGCTGAAATATCTACCGCCGTATTATAAGTTGAAAAATCTGCTTTCTGGTCTAATCTATTTGTTGCGCCGACAGATAATACATTGTTATAGGATGCAGGATAGAGGTTTTTATCGTCGTAAGTATTGCCTGCTGCTGCGATAATGACTACATCCTTCTCCAGAACCGCATAATCGATTATGTTTTGCTCAAACTTTGAAAAGCTTTCTCCTCCCCAGGAAATGTTTATCACTTTACAACCATGATCTGCGGCGTATTTAATAGCTTCGAATCCCATCCAGAAACGATCCGTCGAAGTTCTGAATACTTTTAACGGAAGGAATTTAGAGTT
>DASPJL010000121.1:0-20534 GCA_035628645.1 Cytophagales bacterium
GAGTGAAGCCAGCGCTGTCCTTGCATGGCCTTCAGTTCTATGGAATTATCTTCTTGCTTTTTGCAGTTTTGAGCGGTAAGAAAAATTATACCTATGATAAAAAAGTGCCAGGTTTTTCGAATCATTACCAGGTGTTTTAAGTTTGATGTTTAAAGTTAGAATTAACTACATTTGTGTTTCTTCGATACAAAAATAAACACTCCCATTGAATAACAACGAGATTATTAAAATATTAAAACTTACAGGTGATCTTCTTGATTTACACGGAGAAAATCCCTTTAAAGTAAAGGCTTACATAAGTTCCTCAGCCGCACTTGAAAATTTTACAGGCGTGTTAAGAGGAATGACCTTGCCTGAAATTGAGCAAATTGAAGGACTTGGCAAAGCAACTGCCGCGAAAGTTTACTCCTTGACTCAAGGTATTCTTTTTGAAGAATTAAAGACGCTCTATGAAAAGACACCTCCGGGCGTAGTTCAAATGCTTAATATAAAAGGCATTGGGCCCAAAAAAGTGGGAATTTTATGGAAGGAACTTGAAGTAACAAGTATTGAAGAATTAATAACCGCTTGTAATGAAGACAGGGTTTCAAAGCTTAAGGGTTTTGGCGCGAAAACGCAGGAAAATATCAGACAGAATCTTCTTTTTACCCAGGCAAACTCTGGTAAAAAATTGTACGCGGAAGTAGAAGCTTTTGGGGACGAGTTTGTCGGAATTCTGAGTCAGGGTGAAGCATTTGAAAAGGTCTCTTTATGTGGTGACATAAGAAGGAAATTGGAAATCATCGAAAAGCTTGAAGTACTCGCGGCCACGCAAAACCCAACTCAGGCCAAAAGTTTTATTGATTCGCTGGATTTCCTTGTCCAGAATGAAAAAGAATCCGGGCCCTTTGCCTGGCGGGGGAAGCACCTTCAATCCAATTTGAAAATTGAAATTTACTTTACCACTCCTTCAAGATTTTACAATGACCTGTTTATTAAAACAGGAGCAAAGGAGCATTTGCAGCTTAAGAATGAATCGGGAATTCCTATCCTTAAAATAGCGAAAACCGAGTCTGTAAATAGCGAAGAAGAAATATATGAAAAAGCAAAAATGCCTTTAATTGCGCCTGAACTTCGTGAAGGGCTTTTTGAGTTGAATTATATTAAAAATTATAAAATGGACGACCTTCTGGAAATGAAAGACCTGAAGGGAATCCTTCATAATCATACCACTTACAGCGATGGTATTCATACACTGGAACAAATGGCTACCTATTGCAGAGATGCAGGATATGAATACCTGGGAATAAGCGATCATTCCAAAACAGCAGTATATGCCAACGGGCTTTATGAAGGCATGGTGTTAAAGCAGCAGGAAGAAATTGATGCCTTAAATAAAAAACTTTACCCTTTCAAAATATTTAAAGGCATAGAGTCAGATATTCTCACCGATGGTTCTTTGGATTATGCTGAAAATATTTTAAGTACGTTTGATTTTGTTGTTGCTTCTATTCATTCCAACTTTAAAATGGACAAAGAAAAGGCAACTGCCAGGCTTATCCGGGCAATTGAAAATCCATATACGACCATTCTAGGCCATCCGACAGGGAGATTGCTTTTAAAAAGAGAAGGTTATCCAATAGATCACAAGGAAATAATAGATGCATGTGCGGCAAATAGTGTAGTGATTGAAATAAATGCACATCCTGTCCGGTTAGACATGGATTGGCGCTGGATAAACTATGCGTTGGAAAAAAATGTAATTATCAGCATTAATCCTGATGCGCACGATTACAACGAATATAAGTTAATGCATTATGGTGTGTTGATGGGAAGAAAGGCCGGACTTACAGCCGACAGAACCTTAAATGCGCTTCCTTTACATGAAATAGAAAAGTTTTTTCAAACAAGAAAGGAGCAGGTAAAGTCATTGACGAATGGGTAAAAAGAAGTTTCTGATTCTAAGATTTTCTTCCATCGGTGATATCGTGCTTACAACTCCTGTGATCAGGGCAATAAAAACCCAGGTGGCAGATTCCGAAGTTCATTTCTGTACGAAAAAAAATTTCGAAGCCATTCTGAAGTCCAATCCTTATGTGGATAAGCTTCATTTACTGGAAAAAGACCTTGATCCTTTGATTAAGAACCTGAAGCAGGAGAACTTTGATTATGTTATTGATCTTCATAAAAATTTAAGAACGTCATTAATAAAATTAAGACTGGGAGCCAAAAGCCGTTCGTTTGACAAACTTAATTTCGAAAAATGGTTATATGTGAATCTGAAGGTTGACAAAATGCCTAATGTCCACATAGTAGATCGTTACATGGAAACAGTATCCGAACTTGGGGTAAAAAATGATGGAAAAGGTCTGGACTATTTTATTCCTGAAGATGATGAAATATCGGTGGAATCTCTTCCGGAAACTCACCGGAAAGGGTATGTAGCTTATGCCATAGGAGCCAATCATAATACTAAAAAACTTCCGGTTCATAAAATGATTGAGCTTTGTGAGAAGATCAGCAGACCTGTAATACTTTTAGGAGGAAAGGATGATGTGGAAACCGGAGAAAAAGTTAAGGCTCATTTTGATTCGTCAAACTCTCCAACAGTGATATTTAATGGTTGTGGGAAATATAAACTGAATCAATCCTCTTCTCTTTTAAAGCAGGCAGACCTGGTTTTTTCTCATGATACAGGACTTATGCACATTGCTTCGGCATTTAAAAAGAAAATTTATTCTATCTGGGGAAATACGACACCTCAATTGGGAATGTATCCTTATCAAACGCCGCATGAAATTCTGGAAGTAAAAGGTCTTTCCTGCCGCCCATGTTCAAAACTTGGTTATCCGAAATGCCCGCTAAAGCATTTTAAGTGTATGAATGATCAGGTTTTTGATTTATAGGGTTAGGTTGATTTAAAAGAAAAAAGGCGCCAAAATTAGGCGCCATATTTAAGGTTTAGGTGTTTTATTGATTTTTTACTTGGTATCTATAAGAGCAACATTCATGTCGTTACTGGTTATTGAAACCATATAGTCATTTTTATTTAAATGGATTTCATAAAGTCTGGATCCATCCTGGCTGGCCCACTTCATATTTCCTATTGCTTTTAAATGTTCGTTATAAGCTTTAATGTCAGAAGCAAGACAATTACATTCGAATGATTTAACAGAAGTAAACTTTACACAAACATTTTCAGTTATAAAAAACTCATTGATTTCTTCATCACATTGTAGTTTGATGGAATTATCCGTTTCGGAGATTATCTCAACTTCATCATAGGTATTATTCGCCATTGCTTTTATCTCTTCTTTACTTTTTCCCATGTATGATTGAGAATAAGTAACAAACGAAAAGGTTAAAGTGACAAATGTTAAGAATAAAGTTTTCATATAACTGTGTAATGTTTTATCAAAAATAACAGGAAAAAATATAGGGAACAAGCATTTTTATAATGCTTGATTTAAATAATTATAAAAATTATTAATATAGTTATAAATAAGACTTGTAATAAAAGGTTTAATAGATGAAAGTAGTTGTTTATTCGATGAGCAAAACCTAAAAAAACTACTTCTGTAGGATAAAGGGTCAATAATTTACCATTTCCAGCTTTTTCATAAATGTAGTTTCAACCATAGGAAAACCGAATTCTACTACCACTTTGCCTTTGAGTAAATAAAACCCTTTGCCTAAAAAAGGAAATGTTTTGGAGATGTTTGGGAAATTTACGGAATCAAAAAAATCACCATTTTTATCGAGAAAAGTGCCAAAACTCATTGGAATGCCTTTGCGCGTTCGGGTATCTTTAGTGGTTACCAGGTAGCCTATAATTTCGAAGTTTTTATTTTCAAATTGTTGGAGATCTTTTGCTAAAGTTTCTGTTTTATAGGAAGGATGTAATAATTCAAACGGATTGCAAAGCGGAAATTCTAGTAATTCAATTTCATCGAATGCGTCTTCAAAAGGCTTTTTTTCTAGAGGCGGAAGCTGGAATTGTTTCGATGGAGAAGTAAAAAGTTCGACATTGGGATGTTTTGGTTTTCCTTTTCCCAAATATCCGAAGGCTTCCCAAAGTAGCGCCCGTTTGGTTTTTCCTGTAAACCTGAAAGCGCCTATTCTTATTAGTATAGACAGTTGTTCAATGCCAACCGGTATTCGTTTGGTGAAATTATATATGTCAAGGAAGGGGCCACTGGTTAATCTTTCTTTTACAATCATTTCACCAACTGTGCTATCCAGGCTTTTTAAATGAATAAATCCAAGGAAAATGTTTTTGCCTTGAATAGAAGTAAGGTACTCGCCTGCGTTGACACAAGGAGGGTTAATCTCTGCTCCGGCTTTTCGTGCTTCATGTACATAAAATTCTGTCCGGTAAAACCCTCCGAAGTTATTTATCACCGCAACCATAAACTCTAAAGGATAATGCGCTTTTAGAAATAAACTCTGGTAGCTTTCTACTGCATAGCTGGCCGAATGGGCCTTGGAAAAGGAGTACCCTGAGAAGCTTTCAATTTGTCGCCACACTTCATTTGTAATATTATCCGGATGGTCAAAAGCTTTGCAATTGGCGAAAAAATCTTTCTGCACCTTTTGAAATTCCTTGCGATGCCGGTATTTTCCCGACATGCCTCTTCGAAGTATATCCGCATCGCTAGGTGTTAGTCCTGCAAAACGGTGCGCCACTTTAATCACATCCTCCTGGTAAACCATTACTCCATAAGTTTCTTTCATTAACTCTTCCATCACCGGGTGAATGTATTTGAACCTATCGGGATTATGATGCCGGAAAATATATTCCTGCATCATTCCGGAAGATGCCACGCCTGGACGAATAATAGAGCTTGCCGCCACAAGAGTAGGATAATCGTCACATTCCAGTTTTGCAAGCAACATCCGCATGGCAGGTGATTCTACATAGAAACAACCCATGGTGTTCCCGTTGCTCAGCATACCTTTTACTTTTATATCCTTTTTAAAAGTATCAAAACTGTCGATATCGATAGACTCATTTTTATTTTTTTTTAATAATTTCTACACTGTCTTTAATGTGGCCGAGCCCTCGTTGACTTAAGATGTCATATTTATATAATCCTAAGTCTTCAGCGCCATACATGTCCAGGTGAACGGTACGAAAACCTTTAGGAGGTAAATTCAAGGCAGTATATCTAAATAAAGGCTCTTCGCTGATCAGGATTCCTCCGGCATGAATGGAGAGATTTTTAGGGAAATCTTTTAATAAGGATCCATAATAAAATATCCATTTCGCAATTTGATCGCGGCTATGATTTCTGGCTGGATGTTCCACAATTTCATCAATTTCTGATTTGGGCAACCCGAAAACTTTTCCCAACTCCCTGATTGGCGCTCTGCCCTGGAAGGTGGCGAAACTTGCCAGTAAAGCCGAGTGCTCATATTTTTTTAATATATAGTCTATAATAGCATCCCTGTCTTTCCAAGAAAAATCAATATCAAAATCAGGAGGAGAACTTCGGTGAGGGTTCAAAAATCTTTCAAAGTACAGATCAAGCTCAATGGGATCTACGTCGGTAATACCCAGGCAATAAGAAACAATGCTGTTGGCGCCGCTGCCTCTTCCAACGTGTGCAAAGCCCCGCTCTTTAGCATACCTCACAATATCATGCGATATAAGGAAATAAGATTCGAAGTGTTGGCTGGCTATGATATTTAATTCACTTTCAATTCGCTTTTCCGCTTCTTTATGATTGTTTTTATATCTTCTGTAAAGACCCTCAACAGCTAGCTTTTTCAATTCAAAATGATCTTTGCCTTGTAGCTCATGGAAGTTTTTTTTGTTTTTACTTTCCCTAAGTTTTATTTCAAAATGACAATCAGCTAATAGTCTTTTGGTGTTGTCTATTATTTGAGGATAATGTCTGTACTTATAAAGCAATTCCTCTTCGGCGAGCATGCATTCCTCCGGGTCACAAAAGTCATCAGGAGTCAGTTTACTCAGCAGAGTGTTTTTATCTATTGCTCTCAGTAGCCGGTGGAGGTCATGGTTTCTCTTGTTTTTAACCGTTACAGGGTGAAGTATTACAAATTTTTCCAGTTTGTCTTTTAAGACAGACGTATAAAGTTTATTAAGTTCCTTTGCTCTGATGCCAATGAACTCATAGCTCCTCAACGGCCTTTCAGGTGCTTTTAAAAAAGGATAAATGATATAAACATTTTGAAATTCGGGGGCAAGAATGGGTAACGCAATGTTTTCACATTCATGATGGGATAAGAATCGATTTAATTCTTCAAAACCTGCATTGTTTTTTGCCAGTCCAATATATAAAAGGTTATTGTCGTGGCGGAACTCAATGCCTACAGCCAGATCCAGGAGATGTAGGTCTTTGTTTTCTTCGCAGATCCGTGCCAATTCCACCCAGGCAGAAGTGTTGTTAATGTCTGTGAGGATAAGTTTATGGATGCCCTTTTCTTTGGCTTCAGTAAAAAGATCTTTTTCAGAAAGGGTTCCAAATTTAAAACTGAAATAGGTATGACAGTTTAAATACATGTTTAAGTTAATATATTTAGTAAAAATAATTAAATAACAAATATATTAGCTTAAAATAGATAATTTTTCTAGGAATACTTGTTTAATTGCTAAAAAATTTATCTAAATTGCTTTTGTTTCGTAAAAAAATGAGCGCTTCAATGGATAGAATAATGGACAGGAGTATAGTGCATATGGACCTCGATTCTTTTTTTGTATCTGTAGAGTGTCTTAGAAATCCGGGATTAAAGGGAAAACCTTTAATTATTGGGGGAAGCAGTGACAGGGGAGTAGTGGCGTCCTGTAGCTATGAAGCTAGAAAATTTGGAGTACGCTCGGCTATGCCGGTAAGAATGGCACGGCAACTCTGTCCCCAGGTTATGGTCATCTCCGGTGATATGGAGGCTTACAGCAAATATTCCCATCTGGTAACTGAAGTAATTGCGAATGAAGCTCCGGTTTATGAAAAAGCATCCATTGACGAATTTTATATAGATGTTAGCGGAATGGACAGGTTTTTTGGGGCGCATAAGTGGTGTCTGGAGTTGCGTCAAAAGATTATGAAAGAATCAGGATTACCGATTTCTATGGGCTTGTCCGTAAACAAGATGGTTTCAAAAGTAGCTACCGGAGAAGCAAAACCCAACGGACAAAGAAAAGTGGATAGAGGGACAGAAAGAGCGTTTCTGGCTCCGATGTCAATTTCTAAAATTCCAATGATAGGGGAAAAAACCTACCGGGTTTTGTATAATATGGGCGTGGAGAAAGTAGCCACCTTGCGGGAGATTCCGGTAGCGCTTTTGGAAAATTTATTTGGCAAAAATGGAGTAGAACTATGGAAAAGATCCAATGCTATAGATGAAACGCCTGTTGTTCCTTATACCGAAAGAAAATCCATTTCCACAGAAAATACTTTTGATAAAGACACCATCGATGTTAAAATGCTTAAGTCTTTGCTAGTTTCTATGGTGGAGGAAATAGCATTTAAATTGAGACAAGAGCAGAAGTTGACCGCTTGCGTAACCGTTAAAATCCGCTATTCTAACTTTGACACCCTCACCAGGCAAGTTCATGTTCCTTATACATCCGCCGACCATGTGTTGATCAAAACAGCTTCAGATCTTTTTGATAAACTTTATGACCGAAGAATGTTGATTCGGCTAGTCGGAGTCAGATTTAGTCATCTGGTTTATGGCAATTATCAGATTAGTTTATTTGAAGACACTGAACATATGGTAAACCTGTATCAGGCGATGGACAAGATACGGTTTAAACATGGGGCAGAAAAAATAAAACGAGCGGTGGGAATAGATGCGTTGAGCAAAAAAGGTGAGACAGGAACATTGCTGAAGTTGAGGTACGGGAAAACTTAAGGAATGGAATCCCAAAAATGTATATAAAATTAACCAAAGAGGGCACAGAGGATTTTTTAAAACTCCGTATTTCCTGTGCTTCCTGTGGTTAAAACACCTGGCAATTCAAAAAAAAACCTTTTTTTATTCTTCGGGTTCTATACTTTTGTTTTGAGGTTTTTTTCTCTCTTATCGTTTGCAATTTTCGTTTGTTAAAGAGAAAAAATTATAAAATATGGTTACCTACCTATGGGTGAAATCTTAGAACTAAGAATAAAGAAAATCCGACAGGAAGCAGAACAAGTAATTACGCTCATTCTGGAAGAAATACATTCACGACCAGTTTCTTATTTGGCTGGTCAGTTTTTGACAATCCTGGTAAATATCGGAAAGAAGGAATTAAGAAGGTCTTATTCGCTCTGCTCCTCTCCTGATGTAGATCCTTATTTAGCCATTACTATAAAAAGGGTTCAAAATGGAGAAGTTTCCAGGTATTTAATAGATCATTTGAGGACAGGCGAGATTATTAAGGCCTTGCCTCCTGCCGGAAGATTTGTGTTGGAAACTGATCCAAAAAAGCAAAGGGATATTTTCCTGATAGGTGCAGGCAGTGGGATGACACCGCTTTTTTCACTGTTAAAATCTGTGATTTATAAAGAACCCTTAAGTAAAATAACCCTGATTGCCAGTCATAAAAATGAGGAGAGCGCACTATATTTTAAAGGGATCAATACTTTAAAATCCAAGTTTCCCGGAAGATTAGAAATAGTAAAACTTTACAGTGATCCTGAAATAAAGAATAAGAAATACCAAAGAAGATTAAATATAGGATTGTTGGAGGAACTCGTCCATTCCAGCCTGAAATTTAAAAAAGAAGATGCTCAATTTTTTGCTTGTGGTCCTTTCGTATATATGCGAATGGTGAGGATGACTTTGATTTATATGGGATTTGAGGAAAGTCAAATCCATAAGGAAAACTTTTTAACGAAAGCCTTCGATGTCGAAAGGGAGCTGCCCATGTTTCCTGCTCAAACCGTAAAGCTTACTTATAAAAATGAGGCATATTCCATTGAGGTGCCTCCAGGTAAAACCATTTTAAAAGCCGCTTTAGACAATGGTATTTCTCTTCCCTATAGTTGCCAGGCTGGAATTTGCTCCACTTGCACGGCCATTTGTTCATCAGGAAAGATCAGAATGTCTAACAATGAAGTGCTGACAGATAGGGAAGTTAAAGATGGAGCTATTTTGACCTGTGTCAGTTATCCGGAAACCGAAGGGGTAGTTATTGAGGTGGGATGAAATGGGAAGAGGGGAGATGGAAAAAGGAAAATACTCTTCAACTGTTCGGTTATTCTTTATTTTATTCTTACCTCGTCATTCGTTATGCCATCAACTATGCGGTATTTCCATTCGTCATTCGTACCTCGTCATTTTATTCATACTTCATTGGTCGTCATTAACATGGGGAACTACTACCCTGGTTTTTGAAAGGAGATCGTGCCAGCCAACCGCATCACCAAACAAAAAAGAAACAGCTTCAAAAGGAATAAACCTACAAACTGTTCTTAAAACTATTCTGCCAAAAGAAGCCTTGTACCCATCTTCATCCAATACCTGAGTGCCGGTAATCATCTTTCCTACGGTCTTTCCTTTCAGGTATTCAAGAAAAATATAATAAGGTAAATAAACAGAAAATAAAACAAGGTAGACAGTGCCAATATCTTGCTCAGTTTTATTGAAAAAGTAAAATGTAGCCATTAAAGCAAGATGCCATAACATATAAATGATGCTGGTATCAATAAGATAATTCATTAGCCGTTTTCCCGCACCTGCCAATTCAAAAAAATCCTCGTCCGGATCTGTTTCTCTGTTTGCAGCGTGGTCTAAAATATCATTGTCTTCCATAATTCTTAAATCCCATTATTAATTAGAATATTCTCTGCCTTTCCAAACTACAGGAGCTGGAACTAAATAAAAAAGCAGAATAATGGTGTTAAAAATAAGAGAGTAGGGGGTATATAGCCAATAACCCCAATTCAATTTTTGATTCAATTTATTATAAAATATCTTCATAAAGAATAAATCGATTGTCCATTTTAAAGCAAATAATGCCAAAGCCCACTTCCAGCCTATGAAAAATCCAAGGAGAAGTAAAATGGGAAGAAGGGTCCAAAGTATGAATAACCCGACGGCAAATTTTTTGGGTAATCGAAAGGCGCCTGTCAGCCACCGCCGTCTTTGATGAAGAAAGGTTCGGAAATTATGTACAGGTTTTGTATAGACAAGCACTTCCGGTCCAAAAGCAGTTTTGAATTTTCCTCCTGCTTTTATTATGTTTTTGAACAATTCATAGTCCTCTGTCACAGAAAAAGGAATATTTTCATAGCCTCCTACGGAAAGGTAGGAGGATCTCGTGAAAGCCATATTACTGCCAATGGCCGATACCGGCTGTCCCCGATTTGAATTGATGTGGCCGTTAGCCATAAAGAAGATACATTCGGCATTTTGAAGTTGGGAAAATAATGAATTGCCTTCTACTACTGTCACCCCGGATACCATCGAAATATCAGCATGAAAATTTTCCAACAAACCTTTTACCCAACTTTTAGATACCTTTGCATCCGCATCTGTAACAAATAAATATTCTCCCTGGGCTTTCTTTATAAGTTGGGCAAGTACATTTGGTTTGCCTTTTAAATGCTTCAGGTTTTCAGAGATTTCAACCAGGTGAAAGTTATTGTTTTCACGACAAAACGCTTGGACAATTTCGCCGGTTTTATCTGCTGACTGATCATTTCCTATCCATACTTCAATGTTTTCCAAAGGATAATCCAATTCCCGAACGGACATAAGGCATTCAAGTATATTTTCCTCCTCGTTTCTTGCCGCAATGAGAACTGATATTTTAGGAAAGAATTCTTTATTAAGACTCATTATATAAAAAGTGTCATTAAGCCCTTTTGTATTCTTAATTTATTTTAAACATGGCCATGTCCACTCGGAGAATATTGTATTGTTTTTATTCAATTATATTGATTATTTTTCTTTAGGAGGACTTATCATAATATGGGCACCATGCGTTCCAGGATGCATAATCCATGGCATTCCAGGCGCTTCAGGCGAAAGTGGAAGTCCGGTATTTTCGGCTGTAGCATAAGGAATATAGACCACATACCTGAGATTTCCTTCCTTTACATCGCCGGTTTCAGGATCGAAATTTTCTTCTGAGGCTGAAAAAACAAATAAAGTGGTAGGTTGTTTGGGCATTTTAAGCTTGCCTGCTTTTACTTCCTTTTCCCGGATTTCAAAAATCTCAGCGGCGCCTTTACCTTGTTTTCTCAATTCTCTTCCTCTTGCCATAAACGGATCAAGGTCCTTATGATAACATGAAACATTTAATCCTTTGCTGTCCGGATCATCGGCAAGGCAAACCAGTTCATTTGATCCTTTTCTCAGCACAACAAGTTCTTTGTTGTTATTGTATCCGTAAACCATCGCTTGTTGCCTTTTGTCCGCAGGTGCAGCTAAAACAGCAGCTTTAATTTGTGCTTCTGCCTCTGGAATAAGGGTTTGTGATTTTGAAGGTAAAAACAAAATTAAGAGAGCGAGTGAAAAGAAGGCCGTTTTCATAGGTTAATGGGTTTGGGGTTTTAGGTTTTGGGAAGTTCTCTTTGAACTTCTTGTTTTTTATATAAATCGTTCATTTTATATATTTTCGTGTTTCGTTTAATGATAACTACTTCTCCTTATTCTTTTCGGGATTCTCCATTAATGAACTAGTTTCAGGTGTGTTTTCAAATATTGGAATTTAATTTAATAATTATTAATAGATTATTTGAGTTTTTTGTTCCTGCCTCGAATATAAAAAATGAAAGAAGGCTGGACTGAAATTTTCATTCGGTTCGTCTGTAAACATTTTCGTTAGTGTCAAGACTTTTCCCGGAAAAAATAAAGGGAGACAAAACCTCCCCCTATTTTATTCTAATCCTAAATTTTGTTAGTTCTTATTGATATTGCCGCCGGAGCTAGTATTAATGTTTTTGATGACCGGATTTCCTGAATAAGTTAAAGAGGCGCCACTTGACATTTCTGCATCGAGTTCCTCAGTTACCACTATATTCATACTGGCGCCGGAACTTCCTCTCGCTACTGCTTTTTGAGCAATCAGTTCCTGGGCTATAAGAGATGAACCTGAAGAAGCCATTAAAGTAGCCATTGCAGTTCGCCCTGTTAAAGTAAGGCCCGCTCCCGCTGAGACGTCACATTTCAGCTCATTATAGTTTGCCTTTAGTGTGCCGTGGCTACCTGCAGAAACTTCAAGGTTGAGAAGATCTCCTTTTAGTTCACTTGTCGTTCTAAACTCTGCTCCGGCGCGCATGGCAATCTCATTATAAGTGTCAGCAGTAATGAATAGTTTTACTTTATCTTTCCTGCTGACCTTATCTTTAAATTTAATTACCAATTCACCCTTATCTACTGTTGATTCGACAAGAGGAATCAGATTTTCATCCGCATTTATTTTGAGTTGTGAGTTTTCACCTTGTGATAAGTGGACGGTAAATCTTCCGTTGATACTAACCTTATCAAATTTTTCTAATTGCCTGGTCTTGGAGGCCTGTTTCCCATTGCCCGAGATCGTGTTTCTATCCACATAAAACCTTGCTGCTATTAGTATAACCGTTATGGAAGCCAATACAACAATCAGAAGGCCAAAAAGAAGTTTATTACTAGTTTTCATGGAAAAGTTTTTTATGGTTATTATTTAAAATCTTCGTAGTATTTTTTAAGATCTTCAAGTGAGACCCCCAACAATTGCATAGTTCTGAAAAAGGCGGGAAGGTCCTCTTTTATAAATTGTTCCTTTTTAAGATCCAGCGTCTTTTTATAGCCATCATCAGCAACATAATAACCTATTCCTCTTTTGTTGAAAATGATTCCTTTGTCCTGTAAAAAATTGAATGTTCTCATGGTTGTGTTTGGGTTTACTTCGAACTCTACTGCGATATCTCTTATTGAAGGTATTTTTTCTCCTGTATTCCATTTTTTCTCTAAGATGTTCTCTAAAAAATGGTCTGCAATCTGAAGATAAATAGCCTGATTTTCTTTGAATTCCATCTTATACCTCTCTTTCTTTTAATTTAAAATATGAAACAACTAATAAGACCGGGCCAAGAACATAGAAGAAAATAAAGGGAATTACTTCTGTAAAAAACTTTTCTCCTTGCATTGAAAACCCATCATTAAACTCATCTCCCTGGATTTGTCCGCCGAAAAGGATCCATATTAAAAGACCTGCGAAGGCAGCAACTAAGGCGATTATCAAGAAAAGAGCGAATAAAGTTTTCAGCAGGTTATAGCTTTTGAATGTGCAGGCACCCAGGAAGAAGATGGTTTGAGTAACCATAAAAATCCATATTATCCTGAAGAAAGTTTCGTCAAACATTTTAGCAAACGACACCTCGATTCCTGCTGTCACAGTACTGATTAGGTATATCAATGTGATGAAGATCATAAATATCAGCACATAGACGGGCGAGGAGAGTAGCCAAGACCCAATGAATTTTTCGAATGTAGAGGCCGGGAGCGTCAGAAACCCGTAACTTTTCCCTGGAGAATTGAGCTCCGACAAGATGCGGCTCGTAAATATATAACCAGCTATGAAAAATACAGTCATATAAAGACCGTATAAATTTCCATAATCTGCCGAGTCAGCATGGGTCACAATCAATGAAATCAGCAGAAGGATGCCAAATACTCCTGCAATTCCTATCATCATTGGATAGAAATTTAAGGTGCTCTGTCTTTTAATAAGAAGGAAGAGCCGTTCGATATTAAAGCTATTGTTGTTCATTTTTCTATTTTATTTTGAGAATTGACCGTTAATTACGTTGTTGTTTTTTATTATTCCATTAAATAATAATTCAAGATCTATTCTTGTTTCTATTCCCGAAAGGTTTTTAACAATTCCTGCCTTTTTCCCGGATAACTCTTCAGCGTAAAGAATATCACTGCCAGGAATGCCGTTCAGGTTGTGTTCAAAAGAAAGCCTTTCGGAAATGTCCACGGTACTTCTATTAAAAATTATCTGGCCATTTTCGAGAACTACTACTGTGTCAATCAGGTTTTCAAGATCCCTTACCTGGTGGGTAGATATGATAATTATTCTTTCATCAGTTAATGCCGAAGCCATAATTTTCCTGAATTGACTTTTTGAAGGAATATCCAATCCATTTGTCGGTTCATCAAGAATCAATACCCTTGCATTTGTGGCCAGGCCAAAAGCGATAAGAAATTTCTTTTTTTGTCCGTACGACAGCGTCGATAATTTGACCTGATCTGCAATTTCAAATTCGGCCATATGATTTTTTAATTCTTCAAAGCTGAATTTTGGATAAAAAGGTGCAGTAACCTTTGCATAGGTACTCGCACTGACAGGTGGTAATTCAAACTCTTCCGGTATAAGATATATGTCCTGAAGCATTTCCGGCGCTCTGTCTTCCGGGGCAAAATTAAGTACTTTGCAGTCCCCTTCTGAAGGGAAAAGCAGCCCGGAGACATGTTTTAAAAGTGTAGATTTTCCTGCTCCGTTTTTTCCTAAAAGTCCGTAAATATGTCCGGGTTCCAGAACCAGGTTAAGGTTCCTAAAAAGAGATTTTCCCTTTTTATAGTTGAAATGGATATTGTTTAATGTTATCATCTCGTTATTGTTGTAGTGTACTACTTATCTAATACACTACAAATGTAAAAAAGGTTTTTATATCTGCAAATATTTTTCTGAAAATATTTTTGAAACAGGTAATTTTTTTAGAATGTTACTTTTTTGATCTTCTGGTATTTAGCTCTTTGCGCCTACTAAGACTTTGTTAGATTGGCGATAAATAGCTTTGATCCCGCAAACATTTCTGTAAAAAAGCAGGTATAAAACAGTACAAACCTTTTATTTAAATCGAAATTTTATGGAAACTAAAGAAGCTGTATTTTATGAATATAATCATGAGTACTATCGGAGATTTTTACAAGAAGACGACGAACCCATAGCGGAAGACAATTCAAGTTCCGGTTATAAGAATGTCATTTTAATTAAGGATGTTCCTCAAGAATTAATTGAGGTGAGGCTTCGGGAACTACTCATGGAATTTGAAAGAAAAAGCGAAGAGGAGATGGCGAGCGTTTTTTTTACAGATGATCCTGGAAAAGTAGATCATATCAGGAATGTCCTGATTACTAACGATAATGGCTTCAGAACTATAGAATATAGAAAATTAATTGAAAGGAATACTATATACTCATAGTTGCCCGAATTTTCCCTATTCTATAGAATGAAATTCTTTGATGTTATTCAAGAAGTGGGGTGAAAGCCGCTTCTTGGAAGCACGGGAAAAGCTTTATATTTTTTGACAACAATTAAAGTTGTGTTTGCCTCTCCATTGTATTCCTTTTCCAAAGAACCTTCCTTATTTTCAGCCTGTTCTGTATAATTATCCCGCTAAAAAGTAATCCTTACTTTTGATTCTTACCGTTTAATAACTGTAGTTGTACAATCAATAAGTTCACTACCTATTTAAATTCTATTTTTTTATATTCAAGAAGAGAGAAGTTAACCCTTAATTATATTTTTATGAAAAAATCCATGTCTCTATTCACCATGCTAAGCATGGTATCACTGGTATTCCTTGCCGGTTGTGAAAAGGAATCTTTTACTAATTCAGCTAAACAAAGTTCTTCTGATCAGATAGCATCAGCAGTAACTCCAACGCCTGTTCAGATTTATGGCGTATGGCATGCAGGAAATGAAGCCTGTTCCTGGTCCACAGAAAGAACCATTTCGGAATTTGATTCAAAAAATCATTGGATCATTGACCGAGGAAATGGACAACCATCAGTAAACCTTGTAGTACTGAGCTTTGTAAATCCACTCAAATTAATGAATAAAACCACCGATATCGGCAATTTGAATGGCGTTCCAAGGGGTATGACTGCAGATATTGTCAATTATTTTAAAAGCCGCAATATCAGGGTAATGCTTTCTATTGGAGGTATAACCTATACGGATGACTGGAACAGCGCACTAGCAGCCAATCCGACGCAGCTTGGTTTGAATGCCGCAGAAGTTGCTCAACAACTTGGCGTTGGAATTGAGATTGATTACGAACAGGCAAATAATCCTAACCTGACCGGCCTTCAGTCTTTTGTAACCGCTTATCGTTCCGTACTCCCTTATGATGCTTCCGGCAATAATCATGCAGCCCGTCTTACCATCGATCTTGCAGCAGGAACCCGCTGGTTAATTGATATTTGCAGGTATGCAACAGCAAACTGGCTGACAACGGCAAATCCTGTACTTGATTATGCCAATGCCATGGTAGAAGCAAGACAAACCAGCGTTTCTGACGCTATAGCTAACTGGCAGGAGCATGTGGATGGTAAAGCCAATTATGCTCCTCCAATTCCTCCGTTGGCTCCTGCTAAATTTACCGGCGCTATGTATATTGTTACAGGGAAAAAACCTGCTCCCGAATGTGTTGACTTTAATGCTTCATTACAAAAAGCTGTGGGTGACTATGTTCAGACAGTTGCACCAAATGGAGCAGGAACAACGAGCGGAATGCTTGGAATGATGTTTTGGGCTGCTGAGAAACCGTCTACAAGAAGAATCACAACTGAGCCACCTAATAGTTGTGAAAATGGGGTAGGGGCAGGCGCGACTTATTACAATATTCCTATACCCATGCCTCCTTTGAGACAAGAATAATTAAAATAGAAACTAATAAAAAAAGCCCTTGTAATGCTGAGATTTGCAAGGGCTTTTTTTGGGAGAAAATATTGTTTAAACGTTAATCTTCAATTATTCCACTCCAATATTCAATATCTATATCTTCATGTTCTTCATTCAATAAACTGTAGAATTCATTTTTGGCTTTAGCCGGTATTGGTGATTTTTCGAACTTTTTCGGCGTTTCTCTTCCCTGAGACATTTCATTCAATTTAAATACAATTTGTTTGAATTTATCGAAGTTGCTTGCAATGGCAATTGGCTCCCAACCTTCTTCTTCCTCCTGTGATGTATAAATGATTCCGTCGTTAAGGTCTATAAATATGGGATCACCAAGATCATCAATTCCTATAGTGTACCAGGAGTTTTGCCAGCCTCCTTTTTCTTCAGAAGATAAATTTATGCCTTCCTCATTTATTCTGTAACCCACCTGAAAATCGTCAAAGGTTTCTTTTTCTGCAAATTCAAATTCACTGTATCCTATTGAAATATCTTTAAAAGGAATTTCTGCGAGAATTTTGTGGAGGTCTGATAGAGTCATCTTTTTAATTTATCTTTTTACAGCTACAATTATTCCTGTTGCCCAGACTTGTTTGGTTAATAACAAATCCTCTCTTGTTTCTAAGTAATCCGCGAGTTTAATCGCTTTTTCATGATGACCGTCCGGCCAGTTGGGTTGGGGAATCATGTCGTCAATAATATAAAGTCCTCCTTTGTTTAACAAGGTCAGTACTTCGTCCAAAAGAAGGTATTTTCCATGCCAGGTATCCGCAAAAATGTAATCGAACTTTTGATGCTTGTTTTTATCCACCCATTCAGCGCAGTCAATTGAAATTAAATTAAGTCTTTGATCGCTTCCTAAAAACTTATGAGCGATCTCCAAAAGTTTATCGTCATTATCTATGGATATTAGACGGGAGGCTTTATCCATTCCATCTAGAATCCATGAAGTGGACAATCCGGTTCCTGTGCCAAGTTCAAGGAATTTTCCTGAGGGTTTAGAGGCTGCAAGGGTACGAAGCAAAGAGCAAGTTTTTATATCGGAGGCCATTGTAAAGCCTGATAATTTCGTTTGTTCGTCTATTTCTGAATAAGCCTTAGGTATCTGTTGTGTTATTTCTTCTGTCATGATTGGTATTTACAGGTAGCTGTAAACTTAATAATTGAAAAGACACAATCTTTAATTTAAAATATCAGTCTTCATTTATTTTTTTCTTCTTCTCCAATAATAAGGTTTTGGAAGTTCATTGGAAATGATCTTAATTCCATTATTTCGTAAAATCATCTCGATCAGTTCTTCTGATTGGTCAACCTGGAGTGATAATTCTTGTATTGAAATGCCTTTTAAGTATCTGCTTTTGATTTTTTGCTTATCCTCTTCTGTTAAATGTTTGAGACGGATGCTTTTTTTTATTGAAATTTTTGTCTTTACCCTGCATTATTTTTATTAATTGCTTCTCTTATCATTATAAACTCTATAATATTTTCAGAATCTACTACCCCGATAAGTTTATCGTTTTCGTCCAGGACAGGAAAAAAAGCTTTATCTTTTTGTTGAGAAAGTGGGAATATGGATTCGAGGGAGGCATCAGCTTTTAAAAAATTGACTTCTGTATTCATTACATTCTCTACAGGAATATGTCCTCCCCTGGAAGAAAGACCTTTTATCATTTCACTTCTGCTTAAAGTACCGGCAACCCGCCCGTCTTCTATAACCAGGAAATCCTTGGTTTGCCCATCAAGCAAGAGCCTTGCAGCATTGACAAGGGGCTGTTGTTTATCTAATACTTTGAAGTCCGTCATTAATACATCCTTCACAGTGTATCCTCGTAAAGAAGAGGAAGTTTGAGTATAGCCGGATTCTGCACGAGCGCCCAAATAGATAAAAAAGCCAATAATCGTAAGCATAAAGTTACCGTTGAAGATACCTAAAAGAACAAATCCTACAGCCAGTACTTGTCCGATACCCGCAGCTATTTTTGTTGCTTTGGCTCTGTCCATCTTCATTGCCAGAAGGGCTCTTAGAATCCTGCCTCCATCCATTGGAAAAGCCGGAATCAAGTTAAAAAGAACCAATATTATATTGGCATACAATACCATTGAAATGAAATTGTCCCGCGTAACCGATACAATTGAATATTCCTGAGAATCGGAGAGTCCAAGCACAACCGGAAGATAAAGTATTGCGGCAATTGCAACATTTACAAGAGGTCCTGCTACAGCAACCCAAAGTTCCTGACGGGGTATTTCCGGTATTCTTTCTAATCTTGCCAATCCTCCAATGGGCAGAATGGTGATGTCTTTGGTGTTGATGTGGTATTTTTTTGCAGCCAAAGCATGACCAAGTTCATGAAGGAAAACGCACAGAAACAGTGTGAGATAAAACGTAACGGTCCATATGGTTTCATTGACGTTTTTGCCTTGACTGAAATCCATAAATGCGATCCACCCTATCAACAGGATAAAGGTCCAGTGAATGAAGATTTTTATACCTGAAATTCTACCTAAGAACAATGACAATTTCATATGTAAATGTGTTTAATTTCAATGGAAAGTATGGAACCTCCTGACATTTTCATTCCTTTTTGTGCTCCTTGTTACATGTGGGTTTCATGTTTATATAAAGTTTTTTTATTGCCACATGGGATCCGAACAATATTCATCCTCGCCAGAGTGAGCTTTTGCTCATGCTCATTTCAAATCGAATCTTTTTGTCTAAAGAAAAGCTTATTTCAAAAATTTTTTAAAATGTAATCTCGGGCTTCCTCCTGAGTTTTGACGGCAAAATCTTTATATCGGTTGTGTACATCTATTATTTCTTCTAAAGCGTCTGCCACAAGCGTCTTATTTTCCCAGTTTTTTAAATCTGAGACTACCGTTTCAAGGCAACCTTTTTTATACGCTATCTGGCCCAATACATGAACGACTGTATTTCTGACCCTGGCCGTTTTATCATGCTCAAGTTCCTTTAATAAAGGTAAAATATCCTGAGGATGGGTTCTTCCCCGTAATTCTATACCGTGACAAATTTCCCTTCTGATCTCCTTGTCAGGATGATGGAGGAATCTTTTAGCAAATGCCAAAACAGGGCGAGGGTTTTTTTCTCCCATCTTTTTTATTGAACCGATTACTGCATTTCTTACAATATGGTGGCCATCAAACAATCCTTTTTCCATCATTTTTTCAATAGGTTCAAAGTCCCGGATCCCTATTTCCCCGGAAGCATTTATGGAGGTTTGCCTGATCTTTTCATTTTCCGATGACAATAATTCCGACAAGGTGTAAAGGATATTTTGTCTTAGATCCTGGTTGTTTTTATAAATTTTCCCAATAGAAAGGTAGACGCTTTTCCGGATATAGGTGTCCTCATCCGAAAACAAAGTTTGAATATGTTGTTTTGTTTTTTCAGTGAGGTCAGTTCGAATATGGTTATGATTTTTTTCTACCAATTGGCTTCTTTCATTTTTAGATAACTTATAAAATCCCATATTGAGGTATTGTTTACGAGGAAATGGCAAGTATTTCTTTCATGCTAAGGCATCCCAGCAAAAAGGTCTTGAGTAAAGTTTTAAGAATGGATTGTTCATAAGGTTCTTTAAAGCTATAATAATAGCAGGTTTATTTATTTCGAAGGAAGTATATGTCAATTAGATTTCATCACAAGATTCCACCAAAATAGATAATTTTAAAAAAAAGTAAGAAGTTCCTGGAGAATTTCCCCGAACCCTGAATCCTGAACCTCATACCTCAAACCCCTTAAAAACAAACTCATGAAATGAACCATATTTTATCCGGTTTATTTTGAATTAATAGTTGGAATAATTCAATTTTTGTTATGAGTTAATTTCCTTTTTAATCTAAAAAAAATTATTTATAATCAACAATAAAAAACTTATGCCGTAAATAAAGCATATAATTTTCAATG
>DASPJL010000122.1:0-21888 GCA_035628645.1 Cytophagales bacterium
AAGGTTTATTCTTTATTATTTAAAGATGATTAAATTTGCAGCCATTATTACAACACTCCTTGAACAAACCATAAAAATCTCTTTTTCTCTACTATGAAAATCAATATTAATAATATTGAAAAGTTCGAATCTCGACATTTAGGACCTGATAATCAACAAATTGACGAAATGCTTAAAGAAATCGGAGCATCGTCTTTAGATGAATTGATCAAACAAACTATTCCACAGGATATTCTTCTTAAAAAACCACTGGACCTTCCAAAAGGCAAAAGTGAGTTTGAATTTCTGAATAACCTTAAAAGACTTGCTTCTAAAAACAAAGTGTACAAGTCTTACATAGGAATGGGTTATTACAATACAATTACACCGCCTGTAATTCTTAGAAATATACTTGAAAACCCGGGTTGGTATACGGCTTATACACCCTACCAGGCAGAAATAGCCCAGGGAAGATTGGAAGCCTTATTAAACTTCCAGACGATGGTGATGGACCTGACAGGAATGGAAATTGCAAATGCTTCTCTTCTGGACGAAGGCACAGCAGCAGCAGAGGCCATGTTCCTTTTATATAATGTGCGAAAGGCAAATAAAAAATCTGCAAAGGTATTTTTGGTTTCTGATTTGTGTTTTCCTCAAACCCTTGATGTTCTGAAAACAAGGGCTAAACCGCTTGGTATAAAGCTGGAAATTGGCGACCACAAAAATTTCGATTTGACAAGAAATGATGTATTTGGCCTCTTTCTTCAATATCCTGCACAAGATGGCTCTGTAATTGATTATTCTGCCCATATATCAAAAGCACATGAAAATGAAGTAGCTGTGGGTGTTGCGGCAGATTTGTTAAGTCTTACTTTACTCACTCCTCCGGGAGAAATGGGCGCTGATGTAGCGGTAGGTACTACTCAGAGACTAGGTGTTCCCATGGGGTTTGGTGGACCGCATGCAGCTTATTTTGCAACTAAAGACGAATTTAAAAGACAGTTACCTGGTAGAATTATCGGGGCTTCCATAGACGCTCAAGGGAAAAAAGCCTATCGTATGGCTTTGCAAACCCGTGAACAACATATAAGAAGAGAAAAGGCAACAAGTAACATATGTACCGCTCAGGTTTTGTTAGCTGTCATATCCGGTAGCTATGCCGTTTATCATGGTCCTAAAGGATTACGGGCAATTGGAGAAAGAATCCATGGTTTGACAAAAGTGCTTCACTCAGGCCTTGAAAAAATTGGTTTAACTGTATCCAATAAAACTTATTTCGATACGCTTAAAGTAGAAGTTTCTGAAAGTGAAAAACAAAGCATTCTAAAATCATCAGATGAATTAGCAATAAACTTCAGGTATTTCTCCGATGGATCAATAGGGATTTCAATTGACGAAACTACTTCCCTTGAAGCAATCAAAACTATTTTAAATGTGTTTGCACAGGCAAAAATTGTTTCAGCTCCTGATGTTTCTCAGTATGTAAACAACCTGACCTTAGATTTGCCTGATTCTTTGGTCAGAAAATCAAACTACCTGACGCATGAGGTCTTCAATATGCATCATTCTGAGTCAGAAATGCTCAGGTATTTAAAACTTCTTGAAAATAAAGATCTTTCTCTGGCTCATTCAATGATTCCTTTAGGATCTTGTACAATGAAGCTAAACGCTACCACAGAAATGATCCCGGTTACCTGGCCCGAATTTGGGAATCTGCACCCGTTTGCTCCTTTATATCAAACAGAAGGCTATCAGTTGTTGACAAAGGAATTGGAAAAATGGTTATGTGAAATCACCGGTTTTGCTGCCATGTCTTTACAGCCAAATTCCGGTGCCCAGGGAGAATATGCCGGTTTAATGGTTATTCGTGCATTTCACGAAAATAGAGGTGAAGCACATAGGGATATCGCTTTAATTCCGTCTTCGGCACATGGTACCAATCCGGCCAGCGCATCTTTAGCCGGAATGAAAATCGTAATTGTGAAATGTGATGAGAAAGGAAATATTGATGTAGAAGACCTGAGAGTAAAGGCTGAACAAAATAAATCAAATCTTTCCTGTCTTATGATTACCTACCCCAGCACGCATGGTGTTTTTGAGGAAGGTATCAGGGAAATTTGTTCCATCATCCATAAAAATGGTGGAAAAGTATATATGGACGGGGCAAATATGAATGCCCAGGTAGGACTTACAAGTCCTGGAAGTATCGGTGCAGATGTTTGTCATCTTAACCTGCATAAAACCTTCTGTATTCCTCATGGCGGTGGCGGACCTGGAATGGGTCCAATCGGAGTAACGGCAGAATTGGCTCAATTTTTACCAGGACATGCGGTGGTAGATTTAGGTCACGCTAAAGCCATTCATGCAGTTTCGGCAGCACAATATGGAAGCGCCAGTATTTTGCCTATTTCATACGCTTACATTGCCATGATGGGCGGAGAGGGACTCAAAAAAGCCACGGAGCTCGCTATCCTGAATGCCAATTACATTATGAAAAGGTTGGAAAAGCATTATCCTATTCTTTATGCAGGAAAAAACGGACGATGTGCCCACGAAATGATAGTAGATTGCCGTGGATTTAAAAGTGCTGGGATAGAAGTGGAAGATATTGCGAAAAGGCTTATGGATTATGGTTTTCACGCACCTACAGTTTCATTTCCAGTGGCAGGCACCTTAATGATTGAACCAACAGAAAGTGAACCAAAGGAAGAGTTGGACAGGTTCTGTGATGCGATGATAGAAATCAGGAAAGAAATCCAGGAAGTAGCAGATGGAACTGCAAGCAAACAAGACAATGTGCTGAAGAATGCGCCACATACTGCCGAAGTGGTGATGGCAGATGAATGGGCAAGAGCCTATTCAAGACAAAAAGCAGCCTTTCCATTAGAATGGGTTAAAGCAAGAAAATTCTGGCCAAGTGTAAGCAGGATAGATAGCGCTTATGGAGACAGACACCTGGTTTGTTCTTGTTTGCCTACAGATGCGTATGCAGAAGCGGTAGTTTAAATAATACTTATATGAGCTAGTAACTTTCCAAAAGTTTTAAACTTTTGGAAAGTTTTCTTCGTTACCTGAAATTCCTATAAACCCAATAAAAAGGCATTTTTAAATTAGCCAGAAATAACCAAGCTTTATCGATTAAAGATTCTTCGTCTAGTTTTTCAAGAAGATGATAAAAATCTTTTACCAATGAATAATTTTCTGTAAAAAGAGCCTGTCTTGAATGAAAGCGGATTCTTTTTGCTAAAGCTTTATTTTCTTCTTTAGATGTATTTAATTGGAAAGCTTTTTCACAAACCTTTAAAGTAGATTCCAACATAAAATGTTGCCTTTTCTGATTGAATTTGCTTCCATGAGAATGAGGAAGGATTCTTTTTAAAGTCTGAATTTCATCTATAAAACGAAATTGATATATACGGGAAGACCTTACCCAGAAATCAAAATCTTCATAAGCAAGCGTTTCATCATATCCTTCCAATTTTTCTAGAACTTCCCTTTTCACCATCATGGAAGGAGGGCTGATAAAATATCTTTCAAGCAACTCTTTATACACATTTCCTTGAGGAATATGCTCCAAAAGGTTTCCCTTTTTGTCCCTTTTATAGTGTACCCCTATGGATCTGGATTCTTTATCTATAAAGCCCACATCTGAAAAAACAACGCCAATGTGTGCCGGCAATTTTTCAAAAACCTCTACCTGTTTTTCTATTCTTCCCGGCAATAGCACATCATCCATCGCAAAGTCAATTACATATTTTCCCTTTGACTCCCTAAATCCAATATTAAAAGCTTTACAATTGCCAATATTTTCTGCCAACGCAATAAATTTGATTTGAGGAAAAGGTCGGAGATATTTCCTGATTTCTTCAGCGCTTCCATCCGGGCTGGCATCGTCAACTACAATGATCTCGATATTTTGATGGGTTTGATTTAAAACTGAGTCCAGCGCTTCTTTTATGTAGGGCTTGTGGTTGTAGGAGAGGCAAATGATGGAGACGAGGGGGAGCATGTTAATTATGTGGTTTTCCCAAAACTACCGCTTCGTTTATTGCTTTTTCCCTAATGAGAATTGTAATTTGTGCTTTTAGCTTTCTTAACTGAATATAAAAAGCTATTAAAGTAAAAAGGACACCGATTATAAAAACATATAATAAAAGATCTGTTCCTCTACCAACGCCAAGTTCATTGCTGATTGTTGTCGTAACCTTTGGAAATAAGACAAAATAAATTCCGAAAGCAGAAATTAAAGACAATAGTATTTTGATGAGGTTGTTCTTTTTTAATTTCAGGAAGAAGATTAAAGTGAATAGAACTATGGAGAAAATGAGTAAGATTTGGATGGCTGTCATTTCAACGAAATATTTTATTTAAGATCAAATCCAGGAAAATATTAAACATATTAAAAGACTTTTGTCCTTTGTTCGTAGAATATTGAGAATAGTAGATAGTAACAGGTATTTCTTTATAGTTTAACTTATTCTTTCTTATTTCGGACAAAATTTGAGTTGCATGGGCATAACTATTTTCAGTTAAAAAAATTTGTTCGGCAGCTTTTCGTGTCATAGCCCTTAAGCCATTATGCGCATCAGATAATAGCATTCCGGTAAAAATATAATTGACAAATCTGGCCAGGAATAAAATAAATCTTCTGAAAGGCGGAATCTCTTTAACCGTATTGTTCGCAAGAAATCTTGATCCTAAAGCAATCTCAGCTTCGCCATTTATGAGAGGTTTAATTAAATCTGCTATATTTTCGGGATTGTGCTGACCATCTGCATCAAAATGAACGATAAATTCAGCATTGTGTAGTAAGGCGTATTCCACCCCGGTTTGTAGAGCAGCGCCCTGACCTAAGTTAACCGAATGACGGATGTAGTGAATAGGTAAGTCAGCAATACTTTCTTTTAATTCCTTATTCCAACCATCATTTACAAGTACAATATTATAATGAAACTTAAGGAGTGCCAGAAGGTTTTGCCTCAGTTGTATCGCTTCTTCATTAAAAACAGGCACAACTACATAAATCATTTCTGGATATTTTTTTGAATACTTACCTCCCAAATTTCTGCATTTAAATCTTTTAAAGACAAAAGCTTGCGAGATTTATGGTTTTTCAAGAACAGGCTTGCCTCTTTCCTAGAATTATCATCCAATGCAATCAAGATTTTTATGTCACGGGAAGTTTTAATTTCAGTTGGTAATTGATTGAAATCGATTGTTTTTAAACCTTCCATCAAAAATAATTCATTTATATAGTTATCCTGAGCATTACAAAAAACAATAGTCTCTTTCTGTTTTATAAATACTGATTCTTCAATAAAAGAATATAACTCTTTACTGTAGTGATAATACTTGCATGTATTAGCAATGGGAGTATAAAGAGAGTATTTTTTTAATAAAAAGATGTTTACAATCGAAGAAAAGACAATAGCTAATCCAATTATAAGATTACAAAAGACCGCATTTATTCTCTGCCATTTTTCCTTTCTATTCATTGTGAAAAAAATTAAAAAGAGAGGAAGAAATAAGAATGCTACAGAAAAGTACCTGGGTTCTCCCACATAGCTCCACCCATTATATTCAGGTGGATACCTTAAAGAAAGGACAACTAGTAGCAGGATTTTCATAACAACAATTATCAAACCCGACAAATAAAACCAATGTTTAATTGTCCAATCTCTTATTTTATTATAAAACAGTTCCCGGGCAAACGATAGAGCCAGGATGAAGAAAATAAGCAGGGAGAAAACAATTGTAAAGACTGACGACTGAAAAGACCCCAAATACCTATTAACAAGATGACTGTCAAAAAATGAATTTACGACAAAAGGGTCAAATTTCTTTAGGTTATAAAAGTGAAAATTTTCCAGAGGATTGGGATGATATTCATTTAGATAATAAGCGTCACCCACATAAAATTTCAGGTAAGCCATCTGAAGAATTATAAAAACTACAGTTCCTATTAAGGAATAAAAAGCAGGTTTAATCAGACTTTTATTTTTGATATAGGCAAACAGAATTAAAATCAGTGGAAAGGAAATCGAAACAGAATAAAATCCATAGTGGAAAAGGCTGCTTGAAAAGAACGTAAATGAAGTAAGCAGAATATAAGGGAAACTCAATTTTTCTAAATATTTCATTGCTTTGATTAATCCTAAAAACCCAAGTGAGCAAAATGATAGTGCGATAAGATCAGTCGAATACAAATGCCTGAAAGGAGAAATGGCAAATGCCCAATAAAGGAAAACAACCGACGGAAAGTATGGAGGAATATGTTCTCTAATAGAATAAAAGATAAGATGCCATGAAATAAAAAACAGGCAAACTGCCAATATGTCGATTATAAGAGCAGCGCTGAACCAATCCAATCCTGTAGCTAAGAGAGGAGCGACCAAAAGCGCATAGCCAGGAGGCCAAAGGCCAATCCGTTCATATACTGTTTTTGCCAAATCGCTTGAATCAGCATGGGCAAGACTTATTCCTTTTAAATCCGCAAGATGAGTAGCGGAGGTAATCTGGAAAGTTTTATCAGTAGGAAGATCTGCAATTAAATATTCAGAAAACCCTCTATGATTATAGCCAGAATTAAAACAAAGAGGTTAATTTTTTGAGGGGTGATTTTCACAATGAATTTTTAAGGGAGTTGAAAGGGAACAACCTTGACTGGCATAATAAATCAACTGAATTACACAACTTATCAATCAGTTTTTGTCGTTTTTCTAATAGTTCCCTCCCAAATTTCAACTTTAATATCTTCGAATCTTTGAATTTTTCTAAAACTATACTTATTGAACAAACATATTACGTTTGGTCGGTGCTCGTCATCGAGGGCTATTAGCAATTTTATATTCTTTGAAGTGGCCACATCACAAAAACTATTTTTAACATCAAGAATAGGAATATGCTCTATTTCTACCAGCCCTTTTACAATTTCATTTGTTTGCAAATTATAAAAAACATAAAGATCTCCATTAAACCTTTCGCCATTTTGTCTAAGAAAACTAAAAAAATCATAGCTAAAATGATAGTATTGGCACATGTTTTTTATTGGACTTGTTATAGAGTATTTATTTAATAAATAGGTATTTATAGAGATTGAAAAAATAAATGAACTTACTAACATTATGATTCCTGTCGCTCTGCTAATTTTTTTTACGACCGAATTGTTAACTACTAGCAAAAAAATTAAAACAGGAACAAAAATAAGGGTTAAAGAATAATAGCGCGTCTCTTTTACATAAGTCCAACTTTCTGATTCATAAGGATATTTTAAAGAAAGTAGTACCAAAAGTCCTGCCTGAACAAGTATTAAAAATACTCCGCTTAATATAAACCATTGGAGAATGTTCCATGATTTAATTTTTACTAAAATCAAATGTTTAAAAAAACCAACTAAAAAAGCTATTGCGGATAAGGTCAGAAAAATATTTAAAAGTGCAACTGTTTTCGAACTAAAAAGCTTCTTGAGTAAAAACGGATCGAAAAAAGAATTTAAAACAACTGGATTAATATCTTTTAAATGTTCAAAATAGAAGATTTTAGAAGGATTAGGATGATAGTCGTCTAAATAAAAAAAATCATTTGCATATAAATGAAGATAACCTACTTGAAGTAAAATAAAGAATAACGAAAAAAGAAAAGTTATAATGGAGAATTTTATTAATTCTTTTCTAACGATATAGGAATGAAAGAGAAGAATTACCGAAAAAGAAATGCTCACAGGATAATAAGCATATCGAATAAAAGAAGGCAAAAATGATAAAAAAGCAAAAAGAATAATTACTGGGAAACCATGCTTTGATGTTCCGGTTTTTAAAATATATAGCAGCATCGCAAGAGCAGGTAGAAAAAGAGCCAGTGCTAATAAATCTGTAGGCCATAAGTGCCTGAAAGGTGATATGGAGAATGTCCAATAAATATATACCAAAGAAGGGAAATAAGGTGGAATTTTATGGCGTAAGATCGTAAATATGAAATGCCAGGAAACAAAAAAAATGATAATAGAAATGATATCAATTGCAGTTACTACTGGCACTGCATCGAATCCCATTAGGAATAAAGGAGCGCTCAAAAGCGCGTATCCAGGAGGCCATAATGCAAGCGGGTTGTAATTTATATTTGCAAGATCTGTTGGCTGAACTGTAGCAAGAGAGATCCCTTTGTTATTGATAAGGTTTTTTGCCGAAGTAAGCTGATGAGCTAGGTCTGTTGTAGGAGGATCTGGAATTATAAGTTCTAAACAAGATCTTATGATTATAGCAAATATTAAAGTGACTAAATTTAACTTTGTAAATATTGGCATTTAGACAAGCAAGTAACAGATGTACAAGTATGTAAAGCATAAAGATATTAATTATTACCTATGGGATGAATGCATTGAACAATCTCCTAATGGGATAATTTATGCTCTTTCATGGTACTTAAATATAGTTTCTCCGGATTGGGATGCAATTATTAAGGAAGAAAAAGGTAAATATAAAATTGTACTTCCAGTTACCAAACAGAAAAAATATTTGATAAACATCCTTAAGAAACCAATTCTAACTTATGGATTAGGTTTAATAGGGAATAACATAGAGAAAACCGATTGTTCTGATGTAATGAAAATTATCACTAAAAGGTTCTTAATTGTAAATGAATATTTATTAAATGAGCATCAATCCGAGTTCAACTTGCCTCAGGAGTTTAATCTAAATTTGATTCAAAACTTTACAATTGATTTAACCCTTGGTTATGAAAAAATTTATAAAAATTATTCTCTAAATAGGAAAAGAGATATAAAAATGGCGAGCCGGCAAGGAATTAAAGTGAGAAATAGCGATGATTTAGAAGGGTTTATTCAAGAATATACAAAAAATACAGGAAATAAGATTACTGGTTTTTTAGGAGAACAATTTGAAAATAAGATCATTAGAAATGTGTATCAGTCATCGGTTTTAAGAGGGTACAGCAAACTACTGGAAGTGGTAAATGAAGAGAGCAAAATTGTTTGCTCGGGAATTTTTTTAATCTATAAAGGAAGAATTTCCTATTTACTAGGTCAATCGAACACTGAAGGACGCCAATCAGGTGCAATGTCTTATTTGATTGATTACCTAATAAGAACAAACGATCATTTAAAAATATTTGATTTTTCTGGCTCTTATCTATCCAATCTAGCTATCTACTTCCAACGATTTGGTGCAACTAAAACTGAGTTTGGATCAATTTCAAAAAATGAACTCCCAATAATTGTTAAAACTGCAATGAGAGTAAGAAGATTTTTAATAGCAAGAACAAAATTTTAATGTATAAGTATCTTAGTCATAATGAAATTGATCTACAAAAGTGGGATAGCTGTATTGAAAACAGTTCAAATAAGAATATATATGCATTGTCTTGGTTTTTAAATATTGTATCTGAAAATTGGGATGGCATTATTGAAGAAAATTCTGAGAAATATTTAAAGGTTTTCCCTGTAACTAAGTCAAGAAGATATGGAATTAAATATATAACTCAACCTCCATTTGCTATTCAATTGGGATTATTTAGTTCAACTGATATTGTTAGCACAAATGATTTTGTTGAAATTTTAAAAATTTTATATTTAAAATATTCTTATGTTTTAAATTATCCATTTAATCATTATAACACCCCTTATATAGAAAGGATTTCTGACAGTTATTCTTTTAAGCAAAATGTAACTCAACATATATCTTTAAAAAGAAGCTATGAAGAAACTTTCAGTAACTTTTCAAAATCAAGAAGAAAAAATATCAGAAAAGGGTTAAACGACTGTATTTATGTAGAGGAAGGCAACAATATTGACGAGCTTATTGACCTCTTTGTTGCAAATACTGCTTATAAAATATATGGAGGAGTAAATAAAATAGACTATCGATTATTAACTGAATTGTGCAAAAAAGGCAAAGACAAAGGTGTGGTTAAAATTTTTAATGCTAAAAACTGCAAAAATGAGATCATTGCATCAACATTGATTCTTGATTACAAAACAACTGTCGTTAACTTGTTTAGCGCCAATAATCAAGAAGGTCGGCTAAGGAACGGTGAAAGCATATTAATAGATTTTTTAATAAAAAAATATTCATTAAAAAAAGATTTTATAGACCTTGAAGGCACAGGAACTCTTGGAATAAAAGAATTTAAATCAAGGTTTAACCCTGAAGTTGTCACTTATTATTCTCTTACAAATAACAATCTTCCTTTTCTATTAAAAATAATAAAGAACGTCCGCAAGGAAATCTTTCAGAAACTAAATTTTCGGGAATGAAACTTTTTGTAGTTCTTAATGCCTGAAAATTGATATTGTTCGGTTTTTTTATAATTAAATTTCTTACACAATGGATGTATAGGAAGCATGTTCATAAAATGAACCTTTTCATGTCCAGTTGGAAACAAAACCTATTGCAAGTAGTACTGAAAATGAACTTAAAAGCTCCTATAGTATTTTAAGAAAATAAAATTATCAAACATAGTGATTTTTTTCTAAAACCAACTTTACCCCCCCTTTGCCACCGATTTTTTCTTTAAACCGGATCAGTCCTTTATTAGGAATGCCGACGGCACTTCCGATTCCAAGGTCAATAATTGAAAATTTGTTTTCCCTAGCCCAGTCATATAGGTGAAGATGCAACAATACTAAAGGACTGTCTTTTAAAAAACTTTCTCCATCAGCGCCGTAAAAAGTGTAAAGAACCGCTTTATTTACTTTTATCAATACACATAAAGCTGCCCATCTATTGTCTAAAGAAATAGTAAAAACTGCAAATCGTTCTGGAAATCTTTTTAACAGTATTTCAAGTTCATTTTTTGTTAAAGTTGTCGGATAGCTTTTTCTGTTCCTTGAGCTTGCAATAAATGTATGTACTTTATTCAAATCCAAGACTTTCTCTTCCTTAAATACATAATGCTTCTTTAAGCATTTGTTTAACTTCTTTCGCTCATTCTCATGCACCTTCTCCTCAAACCCTCTCTCATCCACCTCTATATGAAAATTTAATTCTTGTGTCTTAATAGAAAAGCCTTTTGTTGAAAAGAGGTAAGAAAGTACTTGTGCATGTCCAGGGTGATAGCAAACCGGATAATTCTTAATCATTATTTCTTTTGCTCCTTTTGCTTTTAAGTCTTCTTCTACTAAATCCCAGAATTCTTCCAGCAACTCAAAAAAGACTTTATCTGAAAATTCTATGGAGCCGAACGAGGATTTATATGGACTGTAGGCTATGCCTCCTTCAATAAAAAAAGTGCATCGGGCATAAATAACCTCATCGTGTTTTTTAATTAGATAATAAGAATGGCGGTTTTTACTCGGTTGTAAAGCAAGGTGACCCGGATCATTGAAAAGAAAAGCATCAAAAGCGCATGGATTATTCAGCTCCTCATTCCATACAAACCAATACTTTTTAGTTGCTGTTACTTCCTTCCGCATACTCGAATGAAATGTTAAATTTTGAGTGTTAAATGTTAAATGTCGGTGACAGGATTCAACCTCACAATAATTTTTTGCTATTCGTCATTTGTCGTTCTAAATTCGGCATTCTATTCGTCATTTTAAATTCTTCATTCAACAAATGCTTTTTCTCTTAATAACCATCCTTCTAAATACTTTTATTTTTATAGTCTTCCGTCAATTCGTTCAATATAAAGTCAACACCTTTCAGGCAATAGTAATTAACTATATTATCTGTGCTGCCATAGGCATTTACTTTCTGGAGGATGTCAATCAACTGGTGATGGTAAGTTTAAAACAGATCTGGGTTCAGACGGGTTTGATCCTCGGCGTTTTATTTATTTTTACTTTTTATCTGATGGCCTATACTACCCAGGCTTGTGGCATTAGTACAACTACCGTTGCCAACAAAATATCACTCATTATTCCTGTCTTTTTCAGCGTTTATGTTTTCTTCGATCTTAAGAATATGCTCTCTTCAACCGAGTACATCGGGATTTTTATTGCGCTTCTCGCTGTGTTTTTTACTTCCATCAAAAACTCCAAACAAAAAACGAAAATCAAGCTGCCCGTCTTTTTTGCTATTTTGTTACCATTTCTTGTATTTATCTTCGGAGGCGCTATCGATACCTTAATTAATTACTCTAAGTTTCATATTAGCACGCAGGGAGAAGAGAAGGTTTTTACTACTTTAATATTTCTGGTGGCCGCATTAATTGGAACAGTGGTCCTGTTGTTCAAAATCTTTTTTTTAAATGAAATATTTGAAGGAAAAAGCCTCTTAGCCGGGATAGTGTTGGGTACGCCTAACTTTTTCTCCATTTATTATCTTGTCAAAACACTGAGCCATTTTAATAATAATGGCGCTTTTGTTTACCCGGTTTGTAATATGGGCATCATTATTTTGTCTGGAATTATAGCTGTGTTGATATTTAAAGAAAAGCTTTCTACAATAAACAAAATAGGTATGGGAATGGCGATAATATCTTTATTGTTGATATCATACAAGGAGATTTTGAATTTTAAGTTTTAAATTTTGAGTACAGGGATCAACGATATTTATTACTCTATAGAAGCTGCCGTATCCTCTGAGTTCAAAGAAAAAAGCAGCAAGTTTCTGGCTTTTGCTTATCCGGTGAATGTCGAGACAGAAATAAAAGAAAACCTCCAAAAGTTAAAGGAAGAGTTCTGGGATGCCTCGCATCATTGTTATGCATTTATGCTTGGCCCTAAATATGATTTTTTTAGGGCAAATGATGCCGGTGAACCTAGCCACTCTGCCGGCGATCCCATCCTTTCTCAAATAAGGTCTTTAAACCTGACCGATGTACTTGTAGTGGTGGTAAGGTATTTTGGAGGAACCAAACTGGGCGTCTCCGGGTTGATCTCAGCTTATAAAACTGCTGCCAGGGAAGCATTAAGCCAGGCAAAAATTATTGAAAAGTATATGACTTCCATTTACAATCTCAAATTTGGTCCTGAAAATACCAGTTGGGTGATGAAGAATATAAAAAACAGTAATGCGGAAATTGTAAATCAGCATTTCCACTATGAAACGGTAGAAACCATCTTAACTGTAAAGGTGAGAAAAAGCGTGGAAGAAACTTTTATAAACAATTTACAAAGTACCTTGGGTATTGAGGTATCCGGCAACTTGTAATTGTTCATAAATCTTCAGTCCGGCCCAGGCATCTACAGCGGCATACATTTTTTGTTCGGGTGTCAAGTGATCTTTCCCCCAGTTTGAGCGCTGTTCCTTTTTAGAGAGACGACGATTAAGAATCCTTCCCGCAAGGTTTCTTAAGCCATAATTTTCAATTCCAAGTTTTCTGGCAATATCTCCAAGATCAATAAAGCCCTCTGCATTAAAAGGTGTCAACTTTTGAAGATCCTTGATATCATCTCTTATGGCAACGCCCACTTTTTGAATTAAAGGGTTTTCTAAGAATGAAACTAATTTGGGGTCTAGTTTTTCTCTTATTCGGATAAGGTAAACTTTATTTTCTGTTCCCAGTTGCATCCACGCGGGGGGATAATATTCTCCTTTATTGAAAGCGGGTTTTTTCTCTGTATCGAATCCAATCAAAGTGAATTTTTCCAGTTCATCAATACATTGTTCAAGGTCTTTCGGAGAATTTACTACGATTATTTCCCCTTGATATTGAATTAGAGGTAATTGAAGTATCTCTTCCTTACTAATTTTTGTAAATACCATATTTCGTCACTTAGCCTCTACTAAGTTATAATACAATTTTAAAACATTTGGGAAAAAAATGATTAAGATGTTAAGAATAAGTTTGAAACCCTTGAAAGAAATCATCACCAATAATGTCTAAACACTCTCTGTTACCACGCCTACCCGCAAAAGTGATTCAATCGCCTGATTATTTCCTACCACCCAAACAATATCATTAAGTTGAAAAACTTCCTTTGAATCCGGATTCAGAATTCGTCGGGAATCCCTTTCAATACCCACTACCAGCCCATGCGTTTTTTCCCTTATTCCTGAGGCTCTTATGGATACACCCAAAAGAAAGGAATTAGAAGTAATCAGGATTTTTTTCAGGGAAATGTCAGGTTTTTCTTCGAGAAAGTCGGCTCCGTTACTCATGGCTTCTGCCAAAGGTCTAAATTTTTTAAGCTGTTCATCGGTTCCAATTACCGATATTTTATCGCCAGGATACAAGCGGACATTTCTTTCGGGCATGGCAATGGTCCGTTTTCCTCTTTCGATAAGTGCAATATTTACGCCATACTTTTCACGAACGGCAAGCTCCACCAGCGTTTTTCCAACTAGTGGTGACTCGGGCGTTACTTCCAGCGTGGTAAGGTGAGTGTCCCAAGGTACAAATTGTTGATTGGTTTTGGAATTGTCTTTTTCCTTTTCATGCAAATTATTCAGGAACCGGTTTTCTATCCTGATGTAAAAGCGCTGAAGCCTTCTTGAAAAGATAAATAAAAAGAAAAGTGTGGTTGGCAATGCAATGATCAAAGCTACAGGCGTGGAAAAAAATTCTTCAAGCAAGAACCCGATAAAAAAGATAGCCAGTGATACCCGCAATAATTCCATTGAAATCAATGGTCCACGGTTGTATTTTTTATTTAACCACAGATTGGAGTAAGATCTCTTATGAAGCCGTCTTCCAGCTAAAGCCCATAAAAAGGGCGACATAATGGAAAGCGTAATGAACGCCGACAGAATATTTCCCCAATTTTCATTTACATTGGCTTTAATGACCGGACTTAAAAAAGAAGAGGAAAGAAGAATAATGGCAACAATAATAACTGAATGGAGCACAATTGTGGTAGCATAAGAACGGAGCACAATCCTCCAGTCGCTCATGGTGGTAATGGTCTGAGCGCTTGTGGTATAACGGTTCAATACCAGTTTCCACCGCGCAGGCAATTTGGAATCAATGATCTTAAAGATGGGTTCGGAGGACCGGATAAGATAAGGAGTGGTAAAGGTAGTGATGGCGGAAACTGCTACGGCGATGGGATATAAAAATTCGCTCGTTACCTTCAGTGATAACCCTAATGTGGCTATAATAAATGAAAATTCACCAATTTGCGTAAGACTTAATCCTGTTTGAACTGATTGTTTTAATGGTTGACCCGAAGTAAGCGCGCCAATTGAGGCGCTAATGGCTTTACCAAAAATTACCACACAACTTAGAATAATTACCGGGATACCATACTCAAGGATCATGCTTGGGTCGATCAACATTCCTACAGAAACGAAAAAGACAGCGCCAAAAAGATCTTTAACCGGTTTGATAATGTTTTCAATATTTTTTGCCTGAATAGTCTCCGCTAATATCGATCCCATGATAAAAGCGCCTAAGGCCGGAGAGAAACCGGCCTTTGTGGCAAGAATTACCATTATAAGGCATAATGCAATGGAAACCACGAGCATGGTTTCGTCAGTCATCAATTTTTTTGTTCGTTTAAGAAAAGAAGGAAGGAGAAATATTCCTCCCAGAAACCATAGGATAAGGAAAAAAATAAGCTTAGCCACAGATTCCAGCATTTCCATTCCCGAAAATTGCTGGCTTACAGATACAGTCGATAACAGGACCATTAATAAAACGGCTACCAAATCTTCCACGACGAGCACGCCAAAGACCAATCCAGCAAATTTTTGTGACTTAACGCCAAGTTCATCAAAAGCCCTGAAAATAATAGTTGTAGAGGAAATAGATAAAATACCACCAAGAAAAAGGCTGTCGATGGTAGACCAGCCCAGTAATTTTCCTGTGGTAAAACCGATCATCAGCATGAAAGAAATTTCTATAATCGCAGTTATAGAAGCTGATCCGCCTACTTTTACTAGTTTTTTAAAACTAAATTCCAAACCCAGGCTAAACAACAGGAAAATAACGCCGATGTCTGCCCATATTTTAATACTTACCAGGTCAGAGATAGAGGGGAAAAATGAGAATTTTGGGGAGACTAGAAGTCCTGCTAAAATATACCCCAATACCAGGGGTTGGTTTAGTTTCTTGAAAATGAGGGTAGTAATTCCGGCTATACCAAGGATCAGCCCCAAATCAATAATCAGCCTTGGAAGGTGAGCCATTCTATCTAAAGTTTTATTTTAAAAAAGCCTAAAATAACCAATAAAATGTAAATCTTGGGAATAGAACAGGTATGAAGGGTAAAAAAATTATTAGTAGGGGGAAGATGTTGGAAGTGGGAAGATGGAAGCGGGAAGTTGCACATTTTCACATCAACAAATTATCACATTAAATTTATCACATCATAAATGCTTCATTTTCTTTTAAAGAAATTCACGTCACAATCATGTTGAGGAATACACTCGCTTACAGTTATAAAATCTTTTCCCTTTAAAGTCCAGCAGATGGCTTCTCCTTGTGGTTCTGCTGTATAGGCTAGTTCATTGGAAGGCTTATTGAGTACAGAAGGAATGGGTTCTTTGTTTGTCCTTTTCCAGTAATAAATCTTATTATAAGTTTTAATTAATATTTCTAAGCCGTCTTCGGATATGTCTCCTCCGGTAGCTCCTGAAAAAGCAAGCGTCGCGCTTTTCTCCAGGGTTATTGTATCTCCCCAATTTATATTGGAAAGATGATACAAATCAACTGCTTGTTCCCATTTGGAAATTATGAAAATATCACCTGTAAGTGGATCGGCGAGCAAAGTCTCAGCATCCTTTTTGCCATCGGCATATTTGAAGGTTATTTTTTCAACATTCGAGATGACTAAGTTTTCCAAGTTTTCCGAAATACCCGGTTCTTCAAATTTGTATATATACTTATAATCAAATTGCTTAAAATTATCTCCTATGTCTGCAAGGTATACAAAGCTTTTGCCTGAAGCAGGATCTTTATAAGTCGCGATGTCTTCCCAATCTCGGTTTTCTATTTTAGCTAAAGTTATGGTTGCGTGAATATAACCGGTGGAATCAATCAAAAAAACTCTGGGTTTATCTCCGCTGTCGTTGTGGACCCAGTATTTTCCTTGGTTTTTATAACTGGGTGCTATCCCTGAAATTTCCGAAATGTCAGAATTTAAAAGTGTGCCTGTTACTGTTTGTTCAAAATCAGGAGCAGAAAAGTCTTCAATTGAGGAGTCATCAGACTTACAAGAAATGAAAAAAATGTAAGAAAGCATGAAAAAGCAGCAGTGTCTCCAACTTGAATACATTTTTGCAAAGTAAATAATTTGAAACAGTTTAAGGAAGCGTTTAACAGTCTCTAAACTTTGAAACCGATCACCATTATATCATCCAATTGTTCTACATTCATTTTCCATTTTTCAAAATTCTCATCCAATGCTTTTAACTGTTGATTCAGGTTTTTATCGCCGTTTTTTACCAACAACTCCCTGAATCTGGGATACATAAACTTTTCATCTCCCGATTCTCCGCCAATCTGATCCACATAACCATCGGAAAACAAGTAAATGGTATCCCCTTCCTGAAGGTCCACATGGTGATTTGTATACTTTTTAATCTTTCCCCTTACTGAAAATCCGATTGGAAAGCGGTCTGCTTTGATTTCTATAAGTTCTTTATTTCTCAAAAGGTATAAAGGAATATTCGCCCCGGCGTATTGGATGGAGTTTTGATTTTTATCAATGATGCACAAAGCTATATCCATACCGTCGCGGATCTTGGAGTCTTCATTTTTTTGATGCAGTTCTTTAATTAATCCGGTATTAAGCTTATCAAGAACTTCGGATGCAATTAAATCGGTTTCGCCATAAATTGTCTGATTCAAAAGATTGTGCGCCAAAAGCGACATAAAAGCTCCACTTACTCCATGCCCGGTACAATCTACCACAGCAATAACTATCTTTCCATCAATAATATCAAACCAGTAAAAATCGCCACTTACTACATCTTTAGGTTTGTTTAAAACAAAAGATTCGGGAAGGTGCTTTTTTATATAATTCTCTGACGGGAGAATGGACATTTGAATTTCCTGTGCCGCTAAAATGCTGTCCTTGGTTTCATTATAAATATCCTGAATGTATTCCCTTTGCGACTCGATCTCTTCTTTTTGGGTTACCAGTTCATTATTGGCTTCTTCTAGTTCCAGTGTTCGGATTTTTACTTGCTGTTCAAGCTCCTGTTTTTGTTTGCGGATAGCATTGACTCTTAAATTGAATATAACAACTGAAAGCGACGCAATAGAGAATCCTAATATTAACTTAAACCACAAAGTTTTCCAGAAGGGGGGCTCAATGTTAATTTTTAATGCAATTTCATTTTTACTCCAGTTTCCTCCATTATTTAATCCTCTGACCCTAAAGGTATAACTGCCGGGGTCAAGATTTGTGTAAGTAGCAGTGCGGGTAGCGCCTACTTCATGCCATTCTTTGTCAAACCCTTCCAACTTGTACGAATATTGTTTTTTCTCCGGGACTGTGTAGTTAAGGGAAGCAAACTGCAATGAAAATACAGATTGGTCATAGGAGAGTGTAATTTCTTTGGTTTTCGTAATAGAGCCAGGCAAAGAAAAATCACCGTTTGAAGTGGCCACCGGAACGGGTTTATTGAAAATGTAAAAGCCAGTAAGCACTAGTGGAGGATCAAAACTATCTGAAACTACACTATCCGGATGAAATTCGTTAAAACCATTTTTTCCTCCAAAATACAATATACCAGAACTGCTTTTGCAAAAGGCATGTCTTTTAAACTCATTTGATTGTAATCCATCAGCCGAAGAGAAGTTTTTGAAGGTCTTTGAAGACGGATTAAATTTAGACAAGCCATGGTTTGTGCTAATCCATAAATTACCTTTTTCATCGTCCAAAATCCCATAAATCACATCATTTGGAAGCCCGTCCCTTGAATGGTAACTTATTATTTTATCTGTTTTGGTGTTTAGATAGTCCAAACCTTCGTCCGTACCGATCCATAGATTGCCGAGGGTATCCTCCAAAATAGCTCCTGCCGTATTATGGCTCAAGCTGTGTTTTTCTTTGGAATGGGTATAGCGTTTAAATTTCTGCGTTTTTTTGTCAAACTTGTTAAGACCGCCCCCATCTGTAGAGATCCACAAATAACCTTTGCTATCTTCAAAAATGTTAAAAATGTTGTTATAGCTGACTGTTGTGGGGTCGTTTAGATCTGAGGTAAAATGTATAAAACTGTTATTTTTTTTGTCAAACAGCTCAAGTCCTTTTCCGTAGGTTCCTATCCACACATTTTTTTCTTTATCAGTAAACACTTTCCAGATATTATTTGAACCCAGCGAATTTGGGTCTTTTGGATTGTTCTTGAAATGTTTATAGGTTTTTTTCTCCGGATTGAAAACAGTAACTCCATCTCCCCAGGTACCCAGCCAAATATTGCCTTCACCATCTTCTGTAATACTTATCACATAATTGCCGCATATTGAATTCGGGTTTCCTTCCTCATGTTTAAAATGGGTAAATTCTCCTTTTTTTCTGTCCATTAGATTCAAACCACCGCCATCTGTACTTACCCACAGGTTATTTTTTGAGTCCTCGTAAATACACAAAACCAAATTGTGACTAAGGCTCCTTGGGGAAGAATTATGTCTATAGTGTTTGAATTTAACGTCCTTGCTTACAAAATTTAACCCGTCATTAAAGGTTCCAACCCACATATTCCCTTTTTTATCCTTATATATGGTGTAAATAGAATTATTACTTAGGCTGCCCTCATCTAATTCGTCCTGGAGATAATTATTAAATTCTTTTGTTAAGGGATTAAATATGCTAAGTCCGCCGTTTTCCAATCCAACCCACAGGTAGCCCTCATCATCTTCTGCCATATGAATCACCTGATTATTCGGAAGAGTGTTGGAGTTTTTAGGATCATTTTTAAAATGGGTAAATTTTCCTTTTGGATAGTCGAATAACTCTAGGCCTCCGCCATAAGATCCAATCCAGAGATTTTTATGACTGTCTTCAAATACTACTCTTATATGATTATTACTTAAAGAATTAGGGTCGGAGGGATTGTTTTTAAATCTTTTGAATGTCTTTTTTTCTCTGTCAAATAAGTTCAAGCCATTTTCTGTAGCAATCCATAGATTATGATTGCTGTCTTCGAAAATATCCCTGATCTTATTGTTGCTTATACTGGTACTATCATTGGGGTCATTAATGTAATGGGTGAATTTATTTGTTTTTCGATCAAAGAGATTCAGTCCTCCTACATCTGTTCCCAACCAAAGATTGCCTTTATGGTCCTCTAAAACCGAATGAACAAAATCATCTGAAAGGGAATTTGGATTATTTTCATCGTGCCGGTATTGGGTAAAAGATTCTTTTTCCTTGTCAAATTTATTAATACCACCTCCCCAAGTGGTTACCCAGAGATACCCTTCTTTATCTTCTATAATTCGCTTTGTATTATTTATGCTTAGACTATGAGGATCATTGGGATTGTTTTTGTAAATGGTAAAATTATAGCCGTCGTATTTGTTCAAACCATCCCTGGTGGCAAACCACATAAAGCCCTCACTGTCTTGCAGGATGCGGATTACATTGCTATGTGATAATCCCTGGTCTGTTCCTATATGTTTAAACTTCAGATTATGTTTTTGTGAATAAACAGAAGTATGAATGAATAAACCTATAAGAAAAAAGATATAGCATTTCATTTTGATCGGTAAAAAGTATTGGAAAGCATGATAACTGTTTCAAAACTATATAATTGTAAAAGAATCTAAAATAGATTAAATAAAAGAATCAAAATGGTAAAAAAGTATACCTCTTGTACCATAAGTTGTGAAATATCATATAGTTATAATATTTGTAAGTGTGATGAAGCATAATGAAATCAAGTTAAAAAAATAAAAAGACATTTCCTTTCTTTATTATTAAAAAGTAAGACGAAGAATAGCCTTGTAACTTACGTGGATTGTATCCCTGATGAAAAAATTAACCACAGGGTTCAGGGAGATTTTTTTAAGAGGGTTACGGAGGATTTGTACTGTTACCTCCGTATGTATTCTCCATTTCCACTGAGGTTAAAACAACCTAAGCCCTGTCTGAACCCGATCCTCTTCCTTCTCCTATGTCTCCTCCTCCATCAACATCTTCGGCTTTCTTGTCAAACCTTTTCTTTTCTTCTAATGAAAGATTACTTTCCTGAACAGAAAACATACCCTTTTTGCTTATACTGGAGTCCATGTGGCTGGAGGAAACTTCGCTTTCGGGGATAGGATCGGTTCCTTGTTTTTCAGCCCTTTTGTCCTTTGTTTCAAATTTTTCGACTTCTTCATTTGAAATGGACTGTTTGGAGATATAACCTTCATTATTTAATCCGTTTTTAACAGGGTCCCCGCTTTTATTTTTATCATTTTCCATAGTCTGAAAATTGAGTTTATAAACATTTACTCTTTTCTTATACGCTTAAACATTGTAAGAGATCGGAATGACTACGGGAATAAAAGTTAAGCTTCTTCCCCTCCCACAGGTCCATAGAAAAATACCCAGGTGCTGAAGTCCTCGGAAAAATTTTCAAATCGATGCTCAATGCCTGCCGGTACAAACAGGAAATCGCCATATTTAAAGTTTACCCTTTCTCCATTACAATAGAAAAGGCCGGAACCGGAAATTATTAACCTGAGTTCGATTAAAAAAGGGCGATTTGATTAGTGGATTGAGTCTCATATTTAATAGCAGGCTTTTTTGGGAAGAAGGAGTAGGCGATTAGTCCTGAAAGTAGGTTTGTAATGAAGTTATTAAAACAACGGTGTCTGGAATGCTCTATTTGACACATATTCTTAAGCTCGTCATTAACAGTCTCAATAACAGATCTTTTCCTGAGCATTATTTTATCCTTCATTTCCATAAGTACGTTTTTCATGTTGTTTCTTATACTAGTGATCAAATGAAGACCGTTAATAAAGAGAATATTTGTTAATTGCTGAGATATATAGCCTTTATCCCCATAAAGCTTTCCTTTTAGAGATTTAATAAAGTTTTCGTTTTTTAACGGCTCTCTGTCGTCAACA
>DASPJL010000123.1:0-32450 GCA_035628645.1 Cytophagales bacterium
TGGCTAACTTTTTAAGCGAATTGGATGCAACGAATCAATTAACCAAGACCGTTCTTTACAATTTAAATCCTGCGGATAATGAAGTTTTTGCTACTATGGCCGGAAATTTCAATGATGGTTCTGTAAAAGGAAAGATACAATATGGCGCTGCCTGGTGGTACCTGGATCAGAAAGAGGGGATGGAAAAACAAATGAATACGTTGTCAAATGTAGGGCTGATAAGTACTTTCATTGGAATGCTCACAGATTCCCGAAGTTTCCTTTCTTATTCACGTCACGAATATTTCAGAAGGATCTTATGTAATCTGTTTGGTGAAGAAATGAATAAAGGCCTGCTGCCTGATGATGAAAAATGGGTAGGGGAGATTATTCAGAATATTTGTTATTATAATGCTAAAAATTATTTCAATTTATAATGGGTAAAGTGGTTTGTTTTGGGGAATTGTTGCTGAGACTGGTGCCTTCGGGGGATGGAAGCTGGCTTTCAGAATCAAAGCTCCCTGTTTATGTAGGAGGAGCAGAAGCCAATGTAGCAGTAGCATTAAGCAAATGGGGCATTCCGACAAGCTATTTTACCTGTGTTCCTGAAAATATTTTGGGAGAGCAGGTGATAGATTTTCTGCGTAAAAAAGAGGTGGATACTTCTTCTGTGAAGTTTTCCGGTCAGAGAATGGGAATTTATTATATACCGGAAGGAGCAGATTTGAAAAACTCAGGCGTAATCTACGATCGGGCAAATTCTTCTTTTTCAAATCTGAAAAAAGGAATGGTGGACTGGGAGAAAGTTTTGGACGGGGCGGACTGGTTTCATTTTAGCGCTATAAATCCTGCCTTAAATAAAGATATAGCAGAGGTTTGTGAAGAAGCATTGAAGGTTGCAAAAAGAAAGGGACTTACCATTTCGGCAGACCTGAATTATAGGGCAAAACTCTGGCAATATGGAAAAAGGCCTTCTGAAGTTATGCCTGAACTTGTCGAGTATTGTGATCTAGTAATGGGAAATATCTGGGCTGCTGAAATGATGCTTGGAATCCCACTCGATCAGGATCTTTTAGATCAAAAAAACAAATTGGCTTACCTGGAACAAGCAAGAAAAACTTCTTCGGAGATTTTGAAAGAATACAAACAATGCAAGGCGGTTGCTAATACCTTCAGGTTTACCGGTGAAAATGAAAAGATTAACTACTATGCGGCTTTGTATAAAAACGGTCATTTGCATAGCTCAACGGAGTATAATACAGATTCCATAGTAGACAAAGTAGGAAGCGGGGACTGTTTTATGGCTGGGTTGATTTATGGCCTAAAACAAAATATTTCTGAACAAGGGGTTATTGATTTCGCTACTGCAGCAGCATTTCAAAAGCTATTTGTCAAAGGAGATTCAACAGATAAATCAATAGAAGAAATTAAAAAAAGCATTAAAACTATATGAGCAAAAAGGAAAGTATTCTGGCTTTAATCAGGGAACAATCTATGCTTCCTTTGTTTTACCATGATTCGGAACAACTAAGTTTGGAGGTGGTGAAGGCCCTTTATGCAGGAGGTGTTAAATTAATTGAATATACCAATCGAGGTCCAAAAGCTTTAACCAATTTTTCTTTTCTCAGGAAAGCCATTGATAAGGAAATGCCAGGTATGAAGCTTGGAATTGGCACTATTCGCACTCCTGAAGATGCGGAAGCTTTTATTCAGGCGGGAGCAGATTTTGTAGTTTGTCCTGTGGTAATTAAAGAAGTTGGAGATGCCGTGCACAAACATAATTTATTGTGGATCCCAGGATGTCAAACTTCTACAGAGATAGACGTCGCCGAACGAGCAGGAGCGAAGCTTGTTAAAATTTTTCCAGGAAATATTCTTGGCCCGGGCTTTATATCCGCAGTCAAAGAAATTTTTCAAAATATCTCCTTTATGCCAACAGGCGGAGTGGAGCCTGAAGAAGAGAACCTTAAAGCCTGGTTCAATTCAGGAGTTGTGGCAGTTGGCATGGGTAGTAAGCTCATCAGTAAAACGCTTTTGGAACAACAAAACTTTTCGAAACTTACAGAATCCTCAATAAAAACCTTAAGCCTTATCCAAAGCTGTAAAAAATAATTTTTACAATAGCTACTGATTTTTGGAAAGTTTTAGCTTTCCAAAAGTTCTGGAAAATCATTGCTTATATTAAAAATTAGAAGACAATATCTGTTTTAAATTCTGGCAATACCGTTCCATTTTTTTTAACTATAGTCCATATTCATTTGTAGTATTGAAACAATTGAAATTTTTTAGTCTAATTTTATGGCCTGTTATAACTTTCTTCTCAAAATAAATGGACAACATATTTAATTTTCCCTTATTCAAAAAATCATACCCGATAGTAAAAATTTTAATAGTAATAATCTTTATTGGAATAATAGGTATTACTTCTTTTTCATTCCAAAATAGCTCAAAAAAAATATTAGTATATGACGCGGCACAAAACAACGAAAACGACTACCTTGATTTAGTGAAAAAGGCAGCTTCAGACCTGAAATTGGAGGTGGAAGTTGTTGGTGAGATTGAGTTTTTTAAAGAAGAGTCTTTAAAAAACTATGCAGGAATTGTATGCTTGAGTGCTCCTTTTGAATCGCTTGATTATGTTCAGCAAAATGACCTGGAAAGATATGTGCAGGCAGGAGGCGGCTTAGTGATTCTTGCCGCGGCTGCGGATAGTATTGTGAACTGGCCCTGGTATAATAAACTGGTAAAAGATTGGGCAACTGCCAAATCTCCGGTTGAAAAAGAATATGATGGAGGTAGTTTTTATTTTGCCAATCTTGGTACTGGAACTACCCCTAAATCTGCACAAAAGACAATCAGTAAAGGTTTAAAGTTTACCGCAGGAAAAGCGGATCTTAACTACAATAAAGCAACAACCCATAAAGTGCCCGAATCCAACCGCTTTGTTACCGAGGTATTGGATACATACCTCTATGAACCTATGGAGTTTGTGGTATTTAAGGACGGGAGAGTACTGTTTCTTGAAAGAAGGGGAGCAATAAAAATGTACCATCCTGCTACGAAGAAAACCAGTGTCATAGCCACCTTTGATGTGAGCATTACCGGAAATTATGAAGATGGTATGTTAGGCGTGGCACTCGATCCGGATTATGAGCAGAACAACTGGATTTACATCATGTATTCTCCGGCAGGAAGTGAGGCTAAGCAAAATGTTTCACGATTTGTACTGAAGGGGGATAGCCTGGTCAGAGACTCTGAAAAAATTGTACTTGAGGTGCCAACCCAAAGAGAAACCTGTTGTCATTCAGGAGGTCACCTGGAATTTGGCCCGAATAATAACCTTTACATTTCTACCGGTGATAATACAAGTTCCAAAGAATCTGATGGTTTTTCACCTATAGATGAAAGGCCGGGCAGAGCCCCTTTTGATGCGCAAAAATCTTCAGGAAACACGCATGATTTAAGAGGGAAAATATTAAGAATTCATCCTGAACCTGATGGAACGTATACAATTCCTGCTGGTAATTTATTTCCCAAAGACGGATCCAAAGGCAAGCCTGAAATCTATGTGATGGGAGCTCGTAATCCTTTCCGGTTTACAGTAGACGACGAAACAGGCTATTTATATTGGGGAGATGTGGGACCGGATGGAGGCGCAGCGAGCGAACGCGGTCCGCAGAGTTATGATGAATTTAACCAGGCGAAAAAGCCGGGAAATTATGGCTGGCCCTATTTTGTGGCAGACAACAAAGCCTATGCTGATTTTGATTTTGAGACTAATAAAATAGGCGAGAGGTTCAATCCTGAAAGGCCGGAAAATCATTCTCCGAACAATACTGGTTCGATAATATTACCACCTGCTCAAAAACCGATGATCTGGTATCCTTATGGTGAATCGAAAGAGTTTCCAAGCCTTGGAAAAGGCTCAAGAAGTGCAATGGCTGGACCGGTATATAATTCTGATGAATACCCCGAAGCTACGCGTTTTCCTGAATATTTTGATGGAAAGCTGTTTATCTATGAATGGGCAAGGAGTTGGGTGAAATTGGTTTCCTTTGATGAAAATGGTGATTTTGAAAAAATAGAGCCTTTTCTGCCTGAAATGGAATGGTTCAAACCAATTGATATGAAGTTTGGGCCCGATGGCTCTTTATATGTGTTGGAATATGGCGCTAATTACTTCGAACATAATCCAGATTCAAGGCTAATAAAGATAAGTTATGTGGAAGGGAACCGCGAGCCCGTGGCAAATATTACAGTTGATAAAACAGTTGGCGCAGCGCCGCTTACGATAAACCTTTCTGCTGAAAAGTCTTTTGATTATGATTCTGAAGATAAGTTGACTTTTTCCTGGAATTTGGGTGAAGCTTCAACCAGTGAAAAGAATGAAAATAAAGTAAATGTAACTTATAAAGAACCAGGTATTTATACGCCATCTGTTACAGTAACGGATAAAGAAGGCAAACAATCGACTGCGCGGGTTGAAATTAAGGTGGGAAATGAAATGCCGCAAGTTACCATAGATTTAAAAGGAGCGAACCAATCCTTCTACCATGATTTTCAAAATTTGAACTATAAAGTTTCTGTATCCGATAAGGAAGACGGTACTTTGGGAAATGGCATTGATCCCGAATCTGTATTTATTTCTTTTGATTATCTGAAAGAAGGTAAAGACCTGGCCTTATTGGAATCCAATAAACAAATGACCGGTAATGTGCAGTTTTTGAAAGGCAAAACTTTGATAGGCAGCAGCGATTGCAAATCGTGCCACGATATGAGTAAGCAATCGATCGGGCCAAGTTATATAGCAATTGCTGCCAGGTATAAGGATCAGGATAAACTGGATATGCTTTCCGATAAGATTCTAAAAGGGGGGAATGGAAATTGGGGAAAGAACTTTATGGCTGCGCATCCTCAGCATACAAAGCAGGAAGCGGATGAAATGATAAAGTATATATTGTCATTAAATGACAAACAAAACGCGCGGTTGCCGTTAGAAGGGACCTTGGCCATGACAGCCCATTCTACTACTAAGACCCAGGGCTCCTATGTGCTTAGAGCAAGTTATACAGATAGCGGAGTTCCGGAAATAGGTAAGCTTACAGGAAGTAGTATATTGATACTTAGAAACCCTAAAGTGCAGGCCGAAGACTTCGATTATTCGAATCATGTGGATTCGAGGCATATTGATGGAACCGATATCAGCTATATCACAGATATTGAAGATGGATCATATATTGGATTTAAAAATATTGATTTAAAAAACATTAAAAATATATTGGTTAGCGGAAGTTCAATTGTAGAGGGAACACAGATTCAAGTGAGAATTGGAGCGCCGGATGGAAAGGTAGCCGGACAGGCAACGTTTCCAAAGAGTAATAGAAATGAAGAGGTTAAAACTGTTTCCATATCCATTTCAGATGAAGGGGCGGCTCAGGATCTTTATTTTGTTTTTAGAAATAAAAACACTCCAAAGGAAAATATCCTAAACGTAGACTGGATGCATTTCAGTAATGGAAAGTATACTCCTGATAAATAGTCGCTGAGCATTTCCGATTTTGAATTTATTGAATGGATGTCAGAGCCTGAATTTGGAATAGAGGAATTTTTTGGAATTAGCTTCTTTTGATGCCAGTTCTTCTAGTCATTCTGAAAATTCAGGTTCTGCCCTATTATTCCTTGTCAGAACCTGCATGCAGTATTAGTTTTTAAAACAGTACTCTCATGCTACTTCATCTTATAAAAATAACTCTGACGGAAGTTTTTACACTCTTTTTTGTACTTTTTTATACCCTGCAGGTACTTATTTAATAATATAATTGCTCCCACCTATAACTCAAGTAAGCTCATGTACATTCCTTATCTATAAAAATAGATATTGTAACATATTGCTCTTTGACAATAGGTTGACCTCGCTTAGAAGCAAATAACATTATTTTAAATTATATCTAACCTATTATTGAACCTTATGAAAAAATTCTGCTACCAATCATTTAAATTATTGTTTCTCTTAGTTATTTGCACAGAAGCAATTGCGCAAAGCTTTATGAATCCGATAGGGCCTTTACCGGACCCCTCCATAGTATACAGGAATGGTTATTACTACTACACAGGCACTACGGGAGGTGTAAATGTTTCATTAAAAAGAGCCACGACACTGGAAGGTTTGAAAAGTGCTGCGCAATTGACGGTTTTTTCTTCCGCCAACGGCGGGCCTTGCTGCAATTACTGGGCCTCAGAACTCATTTGGATTGATAATAAGTGGTACATCTATTATACTGCTGGAACTTCCGGGGATATCAACACGCAAAGAGCTTATGCGATTGAAAATTCTTCCGCTGATCCTTTTACAGGTACTTGGGTAAATAGAGGCAAAGTTTATTCGCCAGGCGCAGATTGGTATGCTATTGACGGGACCGTACTATCGCTAAACGGTATAAACTATTTTCTTTGGTCCGGGCATCTTAATGCAACGGATCCTTATGATGGAACGCAAAGAATTTATATTCAAAGAATGAGCAATCCCTGGACCTTAACGGGGAGCAGGACTTTAATTTCCAGTCCTGACTATGCGTGGGAAGGAAATATAAATGAAGGGCCGGAAGTAATCAGAAGAAACGGAAAGGTTTTTATTGTTTATTCGGCAAGTCATTGTTCTTCTCCAAACTATGCGTTAGGAATGTTGTCGATGAACGAGACGGCTGATCCTCTCAATGCAGCCTCATGGTTTAAACACCCCAATCCTGTATTTCAAAGAAATGATGCAGTAATGGCTTATGGTCCCGGGCATCATTGTTTTTTTACGTCTCCCGACGGAACTGAAGATTGGTTTGCTTATCATGCAACGTCGTACTCAGGAGGAGTTTGCGATGACAGCAGAACTACCAGGGCTCAAAAACTGACATGGAATCCGGATGGGACGCCAAATTTCGGAATTCCCCAAGCTACAGGCATCAGATTTAAAGCTCCTTCTGGAGAGGTTAATCTTCCTGCCGGTACTCCAATTCCAAATGGAGTCTATCGCTTTGTTGTAAAAAATAGCGGAAAGGTATTGGACGTTGCAGGTTGTGAGCCACACTGGGGTACCAATGTTCACCAGTGGACATGGCTGAATAACAAATGTCAGAAATGGAACATTCAAGCCACCGGAGATGGCTTTTATACTATCACTTCATTGGCTGGGGGATTGGCATTAGAGGTACAAAATTGTTCTGTAGATAACGGGGCAAATGTAAGAATGTGGACTCCTAATGGAGCTGACTGTCAAAAATGGTCGATTATTAACGTAAGCGGGGCTTATTATAGAATTGTCTCCAAAAGGAGCGGAAAAGCATTAGACATACAATTTGGCGCAACCACTGATGGTGCAAATCTGCAACAATATGACTGGCTGAACGCAGACAATCAACAATTTTTATTGGATCCAACGGATGGTGGTAGTCCTGATATTACTAATCTTGGCGGTTCAATTTCTGCTCAATACAACAACTCTCCGGCTGGCGAGGAGATAGGTAAACTGGTTGATAATAATGTAAATACAAAATTTTTAACGTTTAATAGTTCATCCTGGGTGCAGTTTCAGGCCAATTCTTCTTATGTAGTTTCAAGCTATTCTATCACTTCTGCCAATGATGCACCTGAAAGAGATCCTTTAAACTGGACCTTCCAAGCGTCTGTTAATGGTTCAAGCTGGACAACTATTGACAGCAGGTCCGGGGAAGATTTTCCTTCAAGATTTCAGAAAAGATTTTTTAATTTCAACAACAGCGGTTCTTATAATTATTACCGATTTAATTTCACCAACAACAGTGGCTCTTTGCTGCAGGTAGCTGAAGTGGAAATTTTTGGAACGCCCGGAATTACAAATTCAATATTTTCGCAAACCATTCAGGCAGAAAATTATTCGGCGATGGCTGGCATTCAAACAGAAGCTACTACTGATGCGGGCGGAGGATTAAATGTAGGATGGATCGAAACCAACGATTGGATGGCTTATAATTCGATTGCTATTCCTACTTCAGGCAATTATACTATTGATTATAGGATAGCTTCCCCCAATACAGGAGGACAAATTTCAATAGATATCAATGCAGGTGCTTTAGTATTAGGGACTGTTACCGTTCCAAATACAGGAGGGTGGCAAAATTGGCAAACAGTTTCCCATATGGTTAACCTCAATGCAGGTACCTATAATTTTGGAATATTTGCAGCGGCAGGCGGATGGAACATTAATTGGTGGAGGATCAGAAGTGGTGGAACAGGAGCCAGGATTTCTTCAGAACAGGTCGAAAAGCAACAACAGATTTATGCATTTCCGAATCCTGCCTCCAAAATGCTTACAATTAACGGTGCCTCAGCAATAAAACTAGCCAATTACACTGTTTACAATGCTCATGGAATTCCGGCATTAAGAGGTGTGTTAATTGATGGAAATCTTGATATAAGTTCACTGCCAACAGGTATTTATACAATTGTTGTTTCTGATAAGAGAAAAGCTCTTTCAACCAGATTTATAAAGGAATAAGACGAACAAGTTGGAATATGTTTGTAAATCCTTATAAAAAATATTGCAATTCTCTTTTTTTCATTACTTTAGTTTTTATCAATATTTATATAAACTAAACCTTCAAAAAAATGAAAAAAGCAGTAAAAATTATCCTGATTGTATTGGTAGTAGCAGCTGTTGGAATATTTGCGATGAGAACATGGACCAAAAGTCACAGCCCAGAGGAGACAGTAGCGTTTTCAAAAAACGGTCTGGAAATAAAGGTGGATTATTGCCGGCCTTACAAAAAGGAACGCGTTGTATTTGGAGGGATTGTGCCTTATGGAGAGGTCTGGAGAACGGGCGCCAACGAGGCAACGGTAATAGAACTGAATCAGGATGTTAAAATAGAAGACAAAGCACTGAAAGCCGGAAAATATTCCTTATGGACCGTTCCGTCAGAAGACAACTGGACAATTATCTTCAATAGTGAAACAGGTCAATGGGGAACGAGTTATGATGAAGCTGAAGATGTGTTAAAAGTGGAAGTGCCTTCTGAAATCGTAAGCGACGAAGTTGAGCAGTTTAAGATGCAGTTTGAGGAAGCCGTAGATGGAGCAGATCTTGTATTGAGATGGGAAAATACTATGGTGGTAGTGCCTTTTAGAAAATAATATATTGTAATTCAGGGATTAATTAAAAGTGCATTAACAATCGCTATTAGTAATTTTTTGAGAAGCCAGGATTTTAGCCTGACTTCTCAATTAAATTAATAAGCAATTCCCACAAACTATCCAATTAGCTGTCTGGCTTAAAGCATGTATAATCTACCTTAACCACAATGAATATCTGCTCATGCACGTACCACAGAGACAACCTTTTTTTCTCATTGTCTAAAAAACTTGGGTGGAAGTTTATAAACTTGTTGTTCCATATCCATTTCACTAAAAGTTAAAAGATGAAAACTAGAATAGACATAAGATTATTTATTCATGTCGTCATTGCCTTGGTATTTACCTATTATTCCATTTTTAAAAGGCAGGAATATGAATATAGCTGGCTACTTGCAGCAGTGGCGATAATGTCTTTTATCTGGGTAATTATTTCAATTGTGAATAATGTGAAAAACACAGGAGTTTTCTACAAAAAGAAAATGTGGGATGTAGATGATTATAATAACAATAATAAGAGGACCAGCAGTAAATCCTGATTCTGAGAAACTCTTATTGAAGATCAGTTTAATATCATCGTTCTTAATTTATAGAATTTCTATAGGGAAGAAAGTTTTCCGATATTGATTCTTAAGGTATTTACTGTCAATAAGTTTTCTTCCCGAACCAAAATTTCCTTCCGCCTGTCAATCCGGATACAATCTTTTTAAGTGTTACTTTTTCCTTTTTTAGCTAATTAAGGAGGTAGGTTTAGAATAAAATTCAACAGGTGTTATGAAAAAATGTAAATCAATATTGCTTATTGAAGACAGTGATCTTGATAATTATGCCCATCGTCGGCTCATTGAAAAACTTGAGATAACCGAAGATTTAAAGATTTTTAAAAACGGCCTAGAAGCCATCAATTATTTCAAGATCCTCACCGAAATAAATAGCCCTCCCGATATCATATTCCTTGACCTTAACATGCCGATTATGGATGGCTTTGGTTTTTTGGAACATTTCAAATCCCTTCTTTTAAAAAATAAAGATAATATTAAAATCGTTGTGTTAACTTCTTCTTCCAGCCCGGTAGATCAAAAAAAAGCCAATATGTTGGGAAGTCATGAATATTTGATCAAACCGTTAACTAAAGAAAAAATAAAGGAAGTGTACGAAAAGATATTCAATTGATGTATCTACGATTGATTCATGGCGGCCTGACGGGTCTGTCAAAAAGGTGGGGGAATAATGGTTTAAATATATTGAGAATAAAAAAAGCGGCCTTTTGAGCCGCTTTCGTACTTTCAAAACTTGGTTTCTATTTCTTATAAGTAATTCTGTAGATCGCTCCGGCGTGGTCATCGGACACAAGTAAAGAACCGTCGGGCATTTCCTGGACGTCTACAGGTCTGCCAGATACTTCCTTTTTGTCGTCGCTTAGCCAACCTTCTGCAAAGACAGAATAATCAACGGCTTTATTGTCCTTTACCGTTACCATTGTTAAACGATAACCGATTTTTTCATCCCTGTTCCATGAGCCATGCTCTGCAATAAATAATTGGTTTTTATATTTCTCCGGAAACATCTTGCCCTGATAAAATCTAATTCCTAGAGGAGCTACATGAGGTCCTAGCTTCATCGCCGGCGGTGTAAAATCTTTGCAATTCCCTTTACTCCCAAACTCTGGGTCCAAAATATATCCTGCATGGCAATAAGGATAACCAAAATGTTGGCCGGGTTTTGTCACATGATTAAGTTCACAAGGTGGAATGTCATTGCCAAGCATATCCCTGCCATTTTCAGTGAACCACATTTCTTTTGTTCTTGGATCCCAGGTAAAACCTACGCTGTTTCTGACTCCATTTGCATAAATCTCGAATCCTGTCCCGTCAGGATTCATCCTTGTAATTGATGCATAAATTGCGGAATCTTTGTGCTCACAGATATTGCATGGCGCTCCGACAGGTACATAAAGTTTTCCGTCAGGCCCAAATGATATAAACTTCCATCCATGATGCTCCTTAGTTGGAAATTTGTCATAAATTATTTTTGGAGAAGGAGGGTTTTTAAGGTCCTTTTCAATTTCGTCAAAGCGGAGGATCCTACTTACTTCTGCAACGTATAAATCGCCATCTTTAAAAGCAACACCGTTGGGCATATTTAAACCGGAAGCAAGTATGTGCACCTCCTCTGCTTTAAAATCTTTGTTTTTATCTACTATCGCATATACTTTTCCCTCTGTTCGTGTACCTACATATAATACGCCCCTAGGACTTAGCGCCATTGATCGTGCATTAGGAACATTTTCTGCAAACACTTCAATTTTAAATCCCGCCGGCAGTTTGATCTTATCAAGTGAAATTTTGCTTTCTTCTTTTTTCTCAGGTTCTGTTAGAAAAGTAAATGAAGTTAAAACGGATACAAGTAAAATTAATGCTGTTATTATTAAGTTTTTTTTCATAGTTAATTCATAGTTAAATGGTTAAAGTTAAAAGCCTTAAACAGAATCAAATGTAAACATTCTCCAGCAGAGAATTTAATCTAAGCTAATGGGCTTCCTTGTTTGGTAAAACCATTCTAGAACCGGTTGCCAAGTCTATTCAGATTTTACAATTATTTCCCCTTTAAGGTTTCTTTAATTAAATTCCTGCTTAATTTTTTACTATGGCTATGCATCACCTCGTCAACTGGAATGTAAATGGTTTCCGCTCTATCATGAAAAAGGACTTCTTAAAAGATGTACAAACGATGAGTCCGGATATACTTTGTTTACAGGAAACAAAAGCCAATGTAGAGGAGGTTAAATCCCTGTGCGTGTTACTGCCAGAGTATAAGGTTTATGTGAATTCATCTAAAGCCCGAAAAGGGTATTCGGGTACTGCAATTCTTAGCAAGACAACTCCTTTAAGTGTTACTTTCGATATGAATATGGAAGAACACGACCAGGAAGGTAGGGTTATCGCGGCAGAGTATGAAAAGTTTTTTTTGGTAACCGTTTACACCCCAAATTCAGGCGATGGTTTGAAGCGATTGGATTACCGGGAAAGGTGGGATGCTGACTTTACAAGTTACATTACGATGCTCAATTCAAAAAAGCCGGTAATTATTGGTGGTGATCTGAATGTAGCCCATGAAGCGATTGATATAGCCAGAGCTAAGGAGAATTATAATAAATCAGCGGGATATACCCAGCGAGAGATTGACGGTTTTAAAAGACTGCTAAATGCCGGTTATATTGACACTTTTCGTCATTTTCATCCCGACCTGGTAAAATATACTTATTGGAATAATTTCTTTAATTCGCGCTCAAGAAATGTAGGATGGAGGATCGATTATTTCCTCGTCAGTAATCCTTTGATTACAAATGTAAAAGAAGCCGCTATTTACAACGAGTATATGGGATCTGATCATTGCCCTATCGGACTAAAAATTGAGATTTGAACACTCATTAAACATAGGTCCAGAAACGATTGGCAATAAGTATGTTGTGATAAAGAATCTCGGAGCTGTATCCGCAGGTTTAAGCCTGAACAATCTTGAACAAATTTGAATAATCTTTGACCTTGCGTTGTCCTCCTGTTCATTTAAATTTCGCCTGTTAAAACTACTTTTTACTTCTCCTTATGAAATAACTACCCGGCAAATCCGCAGCGAGGAGGATTTTCTGATGGAGTATTCCAGAGGATAAAAAAACAAAATACAAATATGAAAAGATCAATATTCACTGCTCTATTAATTTTCTTTGTTTGTTTGGTGACAAAGGCGCAAATTACCTTTCCGGCATATGGTACTAATCGGAAGGCTTCTGTATCTGAACGAATTGGTATTACAGATGTAAAAATCGACTATGATCGTCCAGCAGTAAACGGGCGTGAAGGAAAGATTTGGGGCGGGGTAGTTCATTATGGTTTTGCCGATCTTCACTATGGTACAAGCAAAGCAGCTCCCTGGCGGGCGGGAGCTAATGAGAATACTACCATATCTTTCAGCACGGATGTAAATATTGAAGGTAAACCTTTACCGGCAGGTAAATATGGCTTCTTCATCGCTATGGGGCCAGAGAAAGCAACGCTGATATTTTCAAAATATAATACTGCATGGGGCAGCTTTTATTATGACCCTAAAGATGATGCATTACGGGTTGATGTTCCTGTTTTAAAAATAAATGAGAGTATTGAGCGATTGAAATATGAGTTTAATGATCAAACGGAAAATGCTGCGGTTATTTCTTTGCAGTGGGAGAAAGTAAAGATTCCATTTAAAGTTTCTGTTGATCTTCATAAGGAGCAGATTGCCGCTTTCAGAAGGGAGTTTAATTCAGGGATTTTTTATCGTTATTGGCAGAATATGCATATGGCTGCTAATTATTGTCTTGAGAATAATATTAATCTTGAGGAAGGACTAAGCTGGGCCGACCGATCCATTAACACCTACTTCGGTGAAGCTAATTTCCTAACATTATCCACGTATGCCGGCCTTTTGGAAAAGCTCGGTGATAAAACAAAAGCGGACTCGGTTATGGAGAAAGCTTATCCTATGGCTACTATGCAACAATTAAGTTCATATGGAAGAAGTTTGCAAAGACAAAAGAAGAACAAAGAGGCTTTTGATGTCTATAAAATGAACAATGAAAAACATCCTGATCATATTCTTACTCAAATTGGAATGATACAGGGTTATGCTTCCATAGGTAATTCAAAAGCGGCCCTAAAATTTGCGGAAAAGGTTATTGCAAAAGCAACTGATCCCAATCTAAAAACTTATCTTCAAAAATTGATAAGCGAGATGAAGGAGGGCAGGGATATCAGCAATATGTAGTCTTAGTAGGCTTTAAAGTTGATTTTTATAGGGAGGAAGGTTGAATGAATGATCATTATAAAAAATAGCAATTGTTCTTTTATATTTCTTCAAATCAGTTACTTTTGCAAACCTTTTAGACTTCGTAGCTCAGTTGGTAGAGCAACTGACTCTTAATCAGTGGGTCGAGAGTTCGAATCTCTCCGAGGTCACCGACGAAACAAATAATCCCTTGCTTCTTAATGATTTGCAAGGGATTTTTTATTGGTTTAAGGATTAGATTCAATAAAAGATGTGCCAAAGTAAGAGATTAACAAGCCCTTTTATTTACGCGTTACAAGCTCTTATTTCACCCCATATCTTTCCTTTAAAATCCCTATATGATGGACTTCATGACCGGCAATGATATAGGAAAGTGCCCGTGTATTTATTTCATTTCCATTGGAAATACCTTTTCTGGTAAACATTTCTTCTGTGAATCCCTTGAATAATAAAATGTTACTAAAACGAACCATCTTATAATGCTCAAGCAAATCACCAATTTTCTGATTAGCAAAATTTGAGTTTATTACATACTGCTGTTCATCAAAGCCAGGTAAGGAAGCTTTTTCACCTCTGCTGATACATAATGCCCGATAGGCCATTATAATTTCGGTGTCAATGATATGGCCCAATACTTCTTTTACCGACCACTTCTCGGGTGCATAGCGGTAATTTTCTTTTTCACTTGAAAGAAATTTAAATGAAAGCAGCGTAGCTCTCAAGCCTTCCTCTAATAAATCTATCGGGCTGATACCAGTATCTACTTTTGAAATATAAGTGTGAAAAAATTCGGGGTAAATTAAGCGAGCTTCCATGATTTTATTGAATTATGACAACATTGATTATCTGTTTTCAGTAATTCAAATATAAATAACTTCTTCAAAACAAGATTGTATTCCCGATCTGGGAGCGCTTAAAATATTTATTAATCGTATTCGTTATTGTAACTGATTGATATTCAATTGTTTTTGTTCGCTGTGTTTTTGAGAATAGATATTGAATACTATTATAATTAACTAATTAAATGGAAATGAACAATTTACTAGAATTAAATAAGGAGTTCTTGTTCGACTCGTCAAATTTTAAACTGAATAAGCAACATTTTTACTTCCGGTTTTCTCCATCCCTTTTACCTCTCAAATCTATTAACTCATGAAGCCTTCCATATTAATTGTCGATGACCAGATCATGTTGACCGACTTTTTAGTGTATTACTTTAGTAAAAACTATGACGTAGTTGTAAAGAAAGATGGCCAATCGGCACTGTTATGGTTGGAAGAAGGAAATACCCCAAATGCCATTATTGCAGACATAAATATGCCGAAAATAACTGGGTTTGAATTTTTAGAAACAATAAAGGCAAATCCGCTTTTTAATGATATTCCGGTTATAATGCTTTCTGCTAAAGACAGTGATGAGGATAAAATGGAGTATTTAAAACTGGGCGCTGATGATTATTTAACCAAACCTTTTAATCCTGAAGAGCTTGAATTAAAGATATCCAGTATCCGCAAAACAAGTAAAAGTTGATATTTATTCGCTGCCTAAGATTTTAACCAAAGGCAGTTTTGTAATGATAACTTAAGGGTTTTAATTGATTTTCCATGAGATCAATTAAAACCCTTTTATCTTTATGCTCCTTCTTAATCATATTGATTATTAAACAATGAAAGGTATTTTTGTCCTCTAACCTCGTTAAAGTTTGAAAAAAAATTATATCCTCATTTTATTATTAGCTATCGGTATAGGAATAGCTGGGTTTTTTCTATATAAGTGGTGGGAATCCAGCAGAACCACCAATATTTGGAGTGTAGTACCTACGGGCACAGCTCTGGCGCTGGAAACTACTGATTTTGTAAAAACATGGAATGATCTGCAGTTAAAATCGGTGTGGAAGAGTTTTTCTACCATTCCTGAGTTTTTAGAGGTAAAGCAGAAAATAGATTTTGTCGACAGTTTAACCGGGAAAAATGGAAGTTTGGCTGACTTCCTAAAAGGGAAACAGGTAGTTTTTTCGGTTCATCCGGTTTCGAATACTAACTTTGATTTTGCTTTTTATCTTCCTGTGAAGTCCTCTGGCGACAGAGAGTTTTTAAAGAAAATGGAAAGTACATTTGAAAACAATAAAGAATACAGGAAGGGCCAAAGAAATTTTCAAGGGATAAACATCAATGTAATTAAGTCAAGAAAACAGGAAAAAAGCCTTTCATTTATCATTCACAACAACTTATTTATCGGAAGCTATAATCCACTTTTGATTGAGGATGTGATAAGAACCATTGATTCGGAAAAGAATTTTCTGGCAGCGAACAAAGAGGTTTTTGATCTTTCAAAAGCAGGCGTTGAATCAGCAAAAGTATATGTGGACTACTCTTATTTTCATAAGTTCCTCTCTTTATTTGTAAAAGAGGAGGCTGATGAATTACTTACGACTATTAAAAACTTTGGAAAGTGTTCTTCCCTTGATGTAAATCTTTCTCATCAGGATATTTTGTTGAATGGGTTTACTATTGCCTCAAATCCTAAAGATTTTCTAAACTGCTTTAAAGACCAAAAATCACAGCCTTTTAATGTAAAAAGATTTGTATCGAACCGGACATCTGTCTTCTATCACTATGGATTCGATGATGCTGTCAAATTAAAAGAATCGTTTAAGTCTTTCTGGAATAATAATGATCTGGAAATAGCCAAACAATGGCAGGAAATCAACTCAAAGTATAAGGTCGATTTGAATACTTTTTTCCCATGGATAAATAATGAAATCGGACTAAGCATTCTGGAGTCTATGAATGCAGAGGATCCGGACAAGTTGGTATATGTTAGTGTTAAAACCAAAGAGGAGGCCTCAGCTTCTTTAGATGCTTTAGTAAGTCAAATTTCTTCCTTAACAAGGGACACAATCTACAGTGAAACTTTTGCAGATACTGAAATTAAACAAATTAATATTAAACAATTCCCATCAATTTTGTTTGGTCGGATGTTTTCCGGTTTTGATCAATGTTATTACGTTTTTATAAACAACTACCTGGTTTTTTCTAATAGCATTCAATCGCTGAAAGGAGTAATCCTTGACATAGAAAGAGAGGATACCTGGGGGAAATCAATCAAACAAAACCTATTTCTGGAGCAATGTCTAGGAGAAAGCAACATAAGTATTTTTGCGAATGGGCCTCGATTCTGGAGTATTTTTGAATCCAGTACTTCCGGTAAATGGCAATCCTTTTTCAAAAAGTATTCCTCCCAGATAAAAAGATTTGAAAACATGGCCCTTCAATTCAGCTATGTAGATAATAAATTTTACACGAGCGTCATCCTGAAGCATATTAATCTAGACAAAGAAGAACTGCGAAAGGAAAGATTTGAGCTGGTGAAAAGATCGGAATTGGAATCTCCGGTAATTACCCGTCCATTTGTTGTCAAAAATCATTATAATAAGAGCAATGAAATTTTTCTGCAGGATTCCCTGAATCAGATTTATCTTATATCTAGAGAGGGACAAATTCTCTGGAAAAAGCCCATTGAATCAGAAATAGTTGGAGAAGTAGTGCAGGTTGATTATTTTAAAAACGGCAAACTTCAGCTTTGCTTTGCTACCGAAAGTAAGCTTCATATTGTTGATAGAAACGGGGTGGAAGTGGGTAAATTCCCTGTTGATTTTCCTGAAAATATAAAGGCGCATAATTTATCAGTAATTGATTATGACAATAGCAAGGATTATCGGTTTCTGATGAGCGACAAAGAAGGAAGTATTTTTATGTATGATAAAAAGGGCAAAAACCTTGAAGGGTGGACACCCCGAACTACAACCAGAAGACTGGCTGCTCCAGTAAGGCATGTAAGGGTTAAAAACCGTGATTACCTGATAGCAGTTCAACAAGATGGTATTGTTCGGCTTTTTACCCGAAGAGGCGAAAATTATAAAGGCTTTCCATTAGATTTAAAAGGTCCGCTTGCCGAACCTTTATTTATGGAGCAAGGCCCAACTGCCGCACTTACTAAATTTTCTACCATTACGGAATCAGGAATGTATATTCAGTTTAATCTTTTGGGTGAGATTCTAAAACAAGAACAATGGGTCAAGCCGGGCAAAGATTCTAAGTTTAGCTTAATCTCTGATGTCTTTCAAAGGAACTGGGTAATCGTAAGGCAAGACCTAGATAAAATTGCCATTTTGAGTTCGGATGGCAACAATGTATTTCAACAGGAAATTCCTACTAATACTTCACTAAGCATTCAATTTTACAATTTTGGTGGAGGAAATGAAATCTATGCCGTAACGGACCACGAACAAGAATTTACTTTCCTTTACAATAAAGATGGAAGATTGGTTAATTCTACCCCGGTGGAAAGTAGTTTTCAAATTGGATTAACTTATTCAGAATCAACTGAAAAATACCGAGTATATAAAGCTTTTGCGAAGGAAGCAAGCGTGGTGACTTTTAAGTAGGGGAGTTGAAAAATTGCGGTAAAACCTGGATAATAGATAAACTGATGGACAAGCAGAGTTCTTAAATTTCTTCTTGCGTCAAAAATAAGGTTTTTGTATTATTCTAATTTTTAAACTGCTTTCCTGGGATTTTCTAGGTTCGCTGTAGGTTCGGTGTAGGTTCGCTCTTCCTTCGGTGTAGGCATAATTGGTATTATTTTAAGGCGGGCAACTTACATTGATCTGGGAATAACAAAGATTCCAAAAGCCTTTCAATTGTTGCCATTTAAAATTCAACATGCATAATTCAAAATTTCCAAAAACTTTGGGATTTTTTCTTCCTTTAATTGTTGTTAGTTTTGTAGGTACTCAAATTTTATCCCATGATTTACAACTCAATTATAGATACAGTAGGTAATACGCCTCTGGTTAAATTAAATAAACTGACAAAAGGTATAAAAGGTACAGTGGTAGCTAAAGTGGAATACCTTAATCCCGGGAATTCCATGAAGGACCGAATGGCTGTAAAAATGATACTTGATGCTGAAAAAGCAGGAGTCCTTAAACCGGGCGGAACTATAATTGAAGGTACTTCAGGAAACACCGGGATGGGCCTTGCCTTAACAGCAATAGCCAGGGGGTACAAATGCATTTTTACCGTTTCAGATAAACAATCACAGGAAAAAATCAATATTCTGAGGGCTGTAGGTGCCGAAGTTATTGTATGTCCTACAAACGTAGCGCCTGATGATCCAAGATCTTATTACTCCATTGCCAGGAAATTGAATAAGGAGATACCCAATTCATTTTATCCAAATCAATACGACAATTTATCCAATACAGCTGCACATTACGAAACTACCGGCCCGGAGATTTGGAGGGATACAGAAGGTAAAGTAACTCATTTTGTAGCAGGAGTGGGAACGGGTGGAACCATATGTGGTACATCGAAATTTTTGAAAGAAAAGAACTCAAAGGTAGTTTCCGTAGGAATTGATACCTATGGTTCTGTGTTTAAGAAATACAAGGAAACGGGGGTGTTTGATGAAAATGAAATATATCCATATTTAACCGAAGGAATAGGTGAGGACATCCTTCCTAAAAATGTTGATTTCAGTCTTATCGACACTTTTATAAAAGTAACCGACAGGGATTCTGCAATCATGACCAGGAAACTGGCTCGTGAAGAAGGAATGTTTGTAGGCTGGTCTGCCGGCTCAGCCGTTTATGGCGCGTTGGAATATGCGAAAGAACACCTGAAGGAAGGTGATTTGATGGTGGTTCTGCTTCCTGACCATGGTACCCGATATTTAAATAAAATCTACAACGATAACTGGATGAAGGATCATGGTTTTGTGGAATCAAGAGCCTATGCAACAGCCAAAGATATTATTACCAGAAAGAATGGAAAGAGTAATCTTGTAACCATAGATAAAAACCTTAAGGTTGGTGAAGCAATTAAGAAACTTCATCAGGAAGGTATAGACCAGATTCCGGTAGTAGAAGGCGATCACATCGTAGGTAGTTTAACAGACTCGAAGGTTTTGAACCTGCTCATTGAAAATCCGAATGTGAAAGACCAGCCCGTTAGCGAGATTATGGATGATCCGTTTACCTTCGTAGGACTTGATAATACGGTAGATGTGTTGTCCTCTTTAATAAGCAAAGAAAAGAAAGCTTTATTGGTTAGAGATGAAAGCAATAAAGTACACATCATTACCCAACATGATTTGTTAATGGCCATGACAAATTAAAAAAAGCAAAGCGCTTTATCAATAATCTTGCCATTGGTAATTGATAAGAAGGGTGAAAATTTTATTTTGCTGGTTTTCAAACAAATAAATTTTATAATTTATTTGAAAATGTTTTGTTATTCTTGTGGCATTGTATTTGTTAATTACATAATTACGCAAATAACTTATAACGCAAATAAACTTATATCTTTGAAAAGTTACCTAATTTGAAATTGGGTAACTTTTTTTGTTTTGAGGGAGAAAGGGAAAACTCCTTCCGATAATTGTTGTCTAATACATTTATTAAAATTTTGTAGTTTATCTTTTGAAGATTAAGTGTATTGCAAATAGGAATATTTTATGTATTTTTAGGAATAATTAAATAATAAAACTTATGATCAAATTTAATTTTCTCGCCATTGTTTTTATATTGACCTTTTGTTCATGCAACAACAATGATGATGATACAGAAATTTTAAAAAACAAATGGCTTTTTCTTCCAAATACAAGTAACGAATGTGCAAATTTTATTGAAGTTGGAGATTTAGACGTAGCTGGAGATGAACTAACGATTGAAGCAAAATTTATAAAAATTACAGATGGTAATTATTGCACACCAACAAAGTATCCAAATACATATGACGTTATTTCTAAGCATTATAATCAGTCCAATGTAAATTATCTACTTCGATCTAATTACGCTCAGATTACTACAACTGATGGATTTTATACTACCAACAAAACAGCTATAGAAATTGATCATAATAAGTCCTACCATATAGCTATGGTTTATGGAGGAGGTTATCTCAAATTTTATTTGGATGGCTTAGTAAGAGATTCAGTTGCAGCTACAGGCCAAATTATAACCAATGATTTACATGCAAGAATTGGTCAATGGGCTGGTGACTATTTAGATGATAGATCTACGCAATTTTTCGGATATATAGATGAGTTAAGAATTTGGAATGTCGCACGATCAAAAAGTAGTTTAATGGCCTCGATTAGCTCTTCAATTAAAAATCCACAAGAAGAAGAAGGGCTTGTTGCTTATTATACCTTTGAAGAGGGATATAAAAATATTCAGGGAAATTCGTTGTATGATGGAATAACAGGGGGAGAGCCAGTAATAAAGTATAGTGAAACTTCTGTTGAATAAGGGTATATCCAGGATGAGTAGAGATGTCTTTGAAAAGTTACCTATTCAAATTAGGTAACTTTTTGTTTGGAGTAAAAAGTTAAGAAAGTGTTTTTCAGTAGCAATACATTATATTTTTTTCCTCAATAAATTATTTCTCTCTATCAGTGATATAATTTCTGATTTATAAACCAATCCAATTATGAGGGTAATGATAAGAAATTCAGATGCATATAAAATAATTTTATTTGATTCCCTGAATAATAATTCTCCCGATACAATTAGACATCCATAAAAAATAGGTAAGTATAACATTTTTACCTTATTGAACTTATAAGTAAAGACTTTTTTGCTTTCTTGTCTTAATAAAATAACCTGTATCAACTTACTAATTAAAATAGCGGCAATTGCTCCCATTAATCCCATATAATAAATTAAAGTGAAGCTTGCAGTAACCTGAATAAGGGCGAGTAATATAAAAATCCGTGGTAAGGATTTTGTCCTCTTAAAATAATAAATTGGATAAAAGTAAAGATTAAAAAAACCTCGGAAAAGAAACTGTAATGCCAGTAAAGGGATAAAATTGATTGCCAATAAATAGGCTTCTTTTTTAAATAAGAAAGGCAATATAACAGGGCTTGCAACATTTAAAAGGGCTATGAGGAAAATAGTGAGTAATGTGAAAACATGATGATATCGGTTTTCTTCTACGCTGCTTTTTGAAATCCTAAAATCTGCCCAGCTGTTCATAATTTTTGGATAAATAGAATTCGTCAATCCTGTAAGCACAAATTCTAATATCATAGCTATTTTCCATGCAATATCATATACAATCAAATCAAGCTTTTCCATCTGACCAGAAATAATCAGGCGATCCACATTTCCTAATGCCCAAATAATAATCACATTTATCAGAGACGGAAGAGAATAGTTAATAATGTCTTTAGTGAACTTCTTATCGTAATGAATTCCAAATTCTTTTATGAAGAAAACTAAAGCGGTACAAAAAACGATCAAAACAGGAACTAAACGGCCATATACAGGTCCAACCAAAGAATCAGGAATTAACTTCAGCAGAAGAATGGACAGAATAACGGTTAGGAAAAAATTACCGAAGCTAAGGAGAAAGAACCTTTCTGGCTTTTGTCTTACAATCAGGAAGTTTGAATAGGATTTAAAAAAACTAAAACAAACACCTATTATAACAGCTATAAAAACATAAGGGAAAAAGCTATATGCAGTCTCCGGAAAGATTAACTCAAATAAGAAAGGTCCTGTAAGGGAAAAAAACAAAGTAATAACAACGCCTGTCATAAGCATGTTACTTACCAATGTGCCTACAAACCTTCTCAATTTTGCCGGATCATTTTTATAGTCAAAATAATAGGACTGAGTAGAAATATCGATATTGAGAATACCGATGGTTTGAAAGAACAAAAAAAGTATTTGAAGGATGATAAAGAAACTATAATCTTCTTTGCTTAGATTATTGACATAAGTTGGAAGCAGAATAAAGCCGGTTGCCATTGGTAGCGCGCCACCAATGGTGTATAAAAAAGAAGATTTAATAAAGTTTTTTGTAATCATTTAAACTTCGGATCTACTTCCTTCGGATTAGGCATGGTATAGTTTTTTTGAAATAGAATCTCAATATAGCCTTCAAGGGCAGCAATAAACGAAGACATGGATTTTTCCAACAACAATTTTTGGATCAAAATACCATTTAATGACCAGAAATGACACACTTTATTGTAAAAAGTCTGAGGCATGTTCTTTTTAAACAAATAATTATGCCCTCTCACAAACATTCCGGTACGAATAGCTTTTGACAACCTGGACGCGGGAGAATGATTGTGCAATAGCCTGGCAGAGGGAACATAAATCAGCTTATACTTTTTGTTAACTCTAAAAGAAAAATCAAAATCCTCTGACGCATAGATTTTTAAATTTTCATCAAAAAGAAAACGTTCAAATACTTCTTTACGATAAGCCATGTTACATCCTGATAACCAATTTATTTCAAATGAATCTTCCTTAGAATAATCAATCATATTTACACATCCCGAAGGAAGAATTTCCCCTTTTGAAGGTAAAGAAAGCAGGAAGGTTTTTCGAAGCAATTTTGAAATCAATCCAGGTTTTGAAACCGCATTTAGTATTTTGCCGGTTGCTCCTCCTAATTTCATGTTTTTATCAGCCTCAAATGCACTCGCTATAGATTTGATATAATTAGAATCGAGTTCCACATCATCATCAAAAAAAATAACCAGATCATGCTCAATTTGGCCAATTGCCTGATTTCTTTGATGGGTAAGTCCGGGAGCTGAGGGTATTACTTTAAAATATATGCCTTTGTCCGCGCATAGCTTTAGGAGGACGGAATAGTCCTTTGGAATTTCACCAGCATCCACGATTACTATTTTTGATGGCAGTAAAGTTTGTTCAACTATACTTTTAATGGCTTTTTTTAAATCTTCATATCTGTCTTTCGTGGGAATTATAATTTCGACCTTCATTCCTATTTAAAAATTGACTTTACCTTCATAATAAATGCAGAAAGCTTAGGTCGGTTATAAAAGAAAGATTCTTTTAATAAAGTAAGATGTCCTTTAGGATTTTCCTGGATTATATTAGCAACCAAAGGATCATTTTTTAACGTTGTGTCTCCAAATTCCATAACATAGACGCTGGAAGGCAGGAAGTAGTGGGAAAAAGTAATTCCCTTGCTTCTTAAATTTCCTATGATTTCCCTGATTCCGCCATACACCACTTTGACATCATGGAAAGCAATGATTCCTTCATTTTTTATTAAATCAAAGCACAATTTAAAATCTTTTATAACCGCAGTATTTGTATGCTCCCCATCGATGAAACAAAGCGTTGGTTTTATTTTAATCAGACTTCTATCTACATTCTCAGAATCTGAATCAATGCAGAAGATTTTATTAATATTCCCACTTGAGATGTTTTTCAGGTTATCGATCATTCTTTGAGTAGAGTTCCCCTCATAGACAATATCATTACCTCTTTCATCAGGAATATTTATTGTTCTTTTATCTATTGAAATTATGTCAGTACACAAAGGATCAACAAAATAAGGTTGAATTGTTCCTCCCAAGTGAGAGCCAATTTCAAGATAAGTATATTTGCCTCTTTTTCTCAAAGCATTTTGAAGGGCCAGTAAAGAAGATTTGTCTGAATTGGAGGTTTGACTTTCAATATTTTTAAAAAGAGATAAATCCAGTTTTCCTAATTTTTCCTCTACTTCCAACGTAGACATTTCCATAATTTTATTGTGTTATATGTATATTCTTTAGTTCCCTGAAAAAAAAGGCCTAATAGATTTCAAAATTATTATAATTTTACCCACTTAAACAAACCTGATCCTTTTAATTGATGAAGCGATTTGATTTTAGGAAAGATGTGTTACCTCATCTTCTCTCAATAGCAGCTTTTATTCTTCTCACGCTAATTTATTTTAATCCGGCAGTTTTTGGGGGCAAGAGTCTTAAACAACACGATATCCTTCAATATCAGGGAAGCGCTCAGGAAATTGTTGAATACAGGGAGGAGTACAAGGAGGAGCCGCTATGGACCAACAGTATGTTTGGCGGAATGCCTGCTTATCTTATTTCTACCCTTCATAATGGTGAAATTATTCAAAAGGCAGCCAATTGGGTAATTGGTATTTTCCCACATCCTACCGGGATGATTTTAATTCATTTGTTTTCTTTTTACATATTGCTGCTGGCTTTTGGTGTTCGTCCGGTTTATGCGGCTATTGGCGCTTTTGCTTTTGCCTTTGCTTCTTATACGTTTATAAGTCTGGCTGCAGGTCACAATAATAAAATAAAGGCGTTGGGTTATGCTCCCTTGGTTCTTGCTGGGGTAATCCTGGTTTTTAGGAACAGGTTGTTTTCCGGGTTTCTTATTGCTGCTATAGGAGTAGCGCTAAATATTGGTTCCAACCATTTTCAAATTACCTATTACCTGTGCTTTATTCTATTCATTTTAGGCGTTGTTGAATTTGTTTTTGCTTTCAGGGAAAAACTTTTACCCATTTTTTTCAAAAAAGTTGCTGTATTGGTTTTTGCCGCATTGATAGGATTAGGGGCCAACCTAGGATCATTTCTAACGACTTTTGAATACGCTAAATTTACCATGCGTGGTGGAACGGAATTGAAACCCACAGAAGAGTCCAATATCACTAGCAAAGGAGGACTTGACAAAGAATATGCTTTCCACTGGAGTTATGGTGTTTTTGAAAGCTTTAGTCTGCTGATACCTAATATTCAGGGAGGCGCTAGTAACGGCGAGTTGGATAAGGAGTCTAATTTTTATAAAAGGCTCGTACAAAATGGAGTTCCAGAGGTACAAGCTGAAGAATATATCAAAAGCGCTCCCTTGTATTGGGGCGATCAGCCTGGAACGGCAGGACCAACATATTTAGGCGCTATAGTCTGCTTTCTTTTTGTTTTAGGAATGTTGATTCTGGATACGAAGACAAGGATCTGGCTACTAACTGCTACTGTCCTGGCGATTATATTGTCGTGGGGTAAAAATTTTGCATCATTTAATTACATCGTTTTTGATTATCTACCAGGTTATAACAAGTTCAGGTCTGTAAGCTGGACGTTAATAATAGCCCAAATTTGCGTGCCTTTAGGGGCGATTCTGGCCTTAAGTAAGGTGATGGAAACCAGGTTTTCCGATGATTTATTCAAAAAGCTACTTATAGCCACAGGAATAACTGGAGGTTTGTGCTTGCTATTTGCCATGTTTGCAGGATTGGCGGGTTTTGAAGCTCCCATAGACGAGCAGCTTGCAACTCAGGCATCATGGATTGTTCAGTCATTAAGAGAGGACAGAGAAGCAATATTGCGAGCAGATGCCATCCGGTCTTTAATTCTGATCGTGATCTCTGCCGCACTTATTTGGGCAGCGTGGAAAGAAAAGCTTTCCAAATTAATTGCAGCATTAATTATTGGATTACTGGTAATCTTTGATCATTGGTCTGTAGATAAAAGATATTTAAATAATGAAAACTTTGAAAGAAGGGTAGTTGAACAACATTTTGCACCTACAGGAGCCGATGAAGCCATTCTCGCCGATACAACGAACTATCGCGTCTTAAATCTTTTAAATCCCTGGAATGATGCCAGGACATCCTATTATCACCAGTCCGTAGGTGGTTATTCGGGCGCTAAAATGCAGCGTTATCAGGATATGATTGACAGGCACCTTTCTCAGGAAACTTCAAGACTGGTGCAGAATCTTCAAAAAGGTCAGCTAGACTTCTCCGACCTGGGTGTTCTTAATATGTTAAACACAAAATATTTCATGTTTGGAGAAACAAAAAATGAAGTATTAAAAAATCCTGGCGCTTTAGGTAGTGCATGGTTTATCAGTGAACTTAAAAAAGTTAATAGCCCGGATGAGGAAATATCTGCTTTAAATACCATCAATCCGGAATCCATAGCGGTAATTGATGCGTCAAAGTTTGACATCGAAAAGCTGGAATATTCACAGGATTCTTCTGCAAGCATTAAATTGGTTGAGTATAAACCTAATCATCTGATCTACAATTCAGAAAACGCTTCTGAAGGTTTTGCAGTCTTTTCCGAAATTTACTACCCTAAAGGTTGGGAAGCATATATAGACGGCGAAAAAGAACCAATTTTGAGGGTGAATTATATATTAAGGGGATTAAAAATTCCCGCAGGGAAACATAAGATTGAATTCAAATTCGAACCTAAATCTTATTCAATTGGAAATACCGTCGCAATGTTTTCCTCCATATTTTTGTTAGTATGTGCGTTAGGATTAATATTTTACAGAAATAAGAAAAGAAAAGATAATATTTTGCAGGAATAAAGTTGACCTGTATAATAAATTAAAAATACCTTTGCACCCGGATTTAGAAAAAGAGATTCTTATAATTAAACTATATAACATTTAAAATGAAAAAAATTGCCGTTTTTACTTCAGGAGGAGATGCACCAGGAATGAACGCTTGTATCCGAGCGGTAGTTCGTGGAGCTATTTATCATGGAATAGAAGTTTTCGGTATTAAACATGGCTACAATGGGATGATCAACGGAGAAATAGTTCCGATGAACTCTCATTCTGTTAGCAATACCATTCAAAAGGGAGGAACAATATTAAAGTCTGCCCGAAGTAAAGAATTCATGACTCCTGAAGGGAGAAAGAAAGCGTATGATCAGTTAATGTCGCATGGAATCGAAGGTCTTGTAGCAATAGGAGGCGACGGAACATTTACCGGAGCAATGACTTTTTTTAACGAATATGGAATACCAACTGTAGGCGCTCCCGGAACAATTGATAATGACCTTTTTGGTACAGACTATACTATTGGATTTGATACTGCCGTAAATACGGCACTTGCAGCCATTGATAAAATAAGGGATACCGCCGATTCTCACGACAGGATATTTTTTATTGAGGTTATGGGAAGAGATTCGGGCTACATTGCCATCCAGTCAGGAATTGGCGGAGGCGCAGAGCTTGTAATGGTACCGGAAACAGCTACTTCAATTGAAGATGTTATTGAAATTTTGAATCAAGGTTGGAAAAGATTTAAAACTTCCTCTATAGTAGTGGTAGCGGAAGGAGAAGAATTGGGAGGAGCGGCAACTATTAGTGATCTTGTAAAAAACCATTTACAAGATCTGGATATTCGTGTAACTACCCTTGGGCATATTCAAAGAGGAGGAGCACCAAGCGCTTTTGACAGGATTTTGGCAAGTAGATTGGGTTTAGGAGCACTTGAAGGATTAATAAATGGAGAACAAAATGTAATGGCTGGGATTGTAAATGACCAGCTTGTATATACCTCTTTTTACGATACCATTAATAAGGTAAAACCAATCAATCCGGATTTAATTAAAATGGTTAATATATTAAGTGTTTAGAATTCTCTTCTAATTAATCTTAATTCAAAGGTTTGCGTTAAATTTTACGTATTAGTAAAATTTAAAACTTATATGGGTTATTTACCAGCTATTTTTGTTATTCTTGGCGGATGTTTCCTTTGGGGAATTGTTGTCCAAAACACCTTGAAAACCCAGAGGGAGCTTTTAAAGTCGAAGCTTGAGAAATTGAAGGATGCAGCTATGGAGAGAAATAGAGTACTCCAGGCCTTGTTTAATGAGCTGCCGCCCTTGGAATTGGACAGTATTAATCAGGAGTTTCTGGTTAAGGCTCAATCTATTCCTTATGATTTGGAAAGATTTTTTATGCCGGATGAAGTCAAAGCGCATTTTTGGACCGAAAAAATCCTTAAGGTATTGCAGTTAAAGGGATATGGCGAAGATAGGATAAAAGTATTATCTGAGGCCTCTTTATCTGTGAAAATGAGGATTAAGGAGTTTGTAAAATCAGCAGGATCGTACAATAAATTAATCAGTTCAAAGCCTACTTCCTTTATGGCTTCTTTTTTAAAATTTCAGGAGATTCCCTTGTAACCAAGGGCTCTGATGTTACTATCTTTTTATTTTGCCACTTCCTGTAGTATTTATTTTATCCACAAAATAGATTTTTTGAGGCACTTTATAAGTGGATAGCCTTTGTCTGCAAAAGCTTATAATTTCTTCCTCATTCCCAATCTTCCCTTCCTGCAAAACAATTTCAGCTTTTACAATTTCTCCCATAAGGATATGTTCTTCCCCAAAAACATGACAAATTTTAACATCAGGGTGCATTTCAATTGTAGCTTCTACTTCCTCAGGAAAAACTTTGTTCCCTGATACATTAATCATTGACTTTTTTCTCCCGACTACAGTGATGCGTCCATCTTTAGATTTTGTTGCCAAATCGCCAGTCATAAACCATCCCTGTTGCAAAATATCTTCTCTCTTTGCCGGAGGATCAAGATAACCGTCAAACATTCCAGGGCCTTTGATGGCAAGCAGTCCAACTTCCTCTGAAGGTAAAATTTCCAAATCCTTATTTAATATTTCTACCTCATAATCAGGCAATGCAAAACCTACGGATTCAGGATGCTTATTCGACTTTTCCAGGTTAATAATTGGTAATCCTATTTCTATTATTCCATAGGCCTGGCTTACGTTTAAGTTAAATCTTTGCTTAAAAGCTTCACATATTTTAGTGGAAATGGAGGTGGAGGTGGAAATAACTTTTTCAAGACTTTCAAGGTTCTTCCCGGAATTATCACTTGCCAGTAATCTTATATGCATAGGCGAGGCATACAACATTGTGGCTTTGTATTTATTGGAGAAATCCAGGATGGATTGAGCCAGAAAATCATTACAAATAACAATGGTACAGCCATATTTCAAATAGAGTACTATCGATACAATAAAATGATAAGCCATTGGAAGTACCCATAAAACATTATCATTTTCTCCAAGCAACAAACCTTTATTCGCGGCCTCTATCCTCTCAAATACCGATTCATGAGAAACAATCACTCCTTTTGATTTGCCGGTCGTGCCTGAGGAAAATCTTATAAATGCGGGATTATTTATATGTGGAGCTATAGTATTTTTAGATGAATTAAAGGAATATCTTAAAGAATAACCATTTGAAATTAGTTCTCTTGTATCCTCAAGAGGAGGGATGATTCCGCTTTTATCATCAATTATTGCATGGAACTTTGTTTCTTTTATGAAAGACTCCAATTCGGCAGCTTTTATCTGATGCGAAATAGGAAGAATTACTGCGCCACAAGCCAGACCAGCAAACACAGCAATTATGAAAGCGCTGCTATTTTTTGCCATTATCCCTAATCCTGCACCCTCAGTTAACCCCGACTTTAATAATAATTCTTTGAGCTTTTCAACCTCATCGTGAAGTTTCAGAAAACTTATTGATTCTTTTTCGTCTGTTATGGCAGGCTTGTTTGTCCACTTTTGCGCTGATTCCGCAATAATATTATAAACATCTGCCTTTTTCATAAACTTAGACTTTCAAGTGTTCCTGAATCATTTTTATAGCTTTGTTTTGATCTTTTTCATGAGCATGATGTGTCGCCAGTAATCCTGCAGCCCATCCGGTTTGAAGACATGTACCAATTACCCTTGCACTTGCAATGGCTTCATCGGTGGCCGAAATGTTCCTTCCGGCGTAAAAAAGATTGGAAAAGAATTTCGATCTGAGGCAGTCAGCGGGGATTTGGTAATAGTCATCCAAAGGAAAATATTTTAACAAAGGCTTTTTATCCAGGTTCCAGAATTCGACCGGCCAACTTCCATTGGCTATTCCATCTTTAAACTTCCTGCATTCCATTACGTCTTCCTCTGACAATACGTACTTTCCCATTGGCCTTTTTCCTGTTCTGGTACCCACTTCAGGCGCCACATATCCTATATGTCCATTTTTTAAACTTGTCATATTGGCAACCAGATATTTACTAAGTTCTGAAACGGCCTTTCGGGAAAAAAGCTCTAAATCGGTGAGGTTATTTATATCTCCTGATACCCTTTTAGGAATGGATAATTTTAATAAAACCCGACCATTTTGTAATGAGCCTGGCACAATAGAAATTCTTTCAAAATTAGGAGGCAAGGCGCCTGTTTCTATTCCCTTTCCTATACGTCTTATTAAGCCTAAGATTAGTTTTTGCTCATTTGTTTCTTCAACACCTTCCAGAGAAAAGACCTGAGCAGAAGTTTGTTGTTCTTTTGAAGAGATAAGTTCACCATCAGACAACTGATTTATAACCGCTTCACCGGATGAGTCTACAAAAGCCCGGGCTGTAATGTTCAGCTTTCTGTTACCTGCAAAAACTTCAATGCCTTCTATTTTATTTTGATTTTTAACTACCGAGATACAAGTGGTATGAAGAAATAGTTTGACTTTATTCTCTAAAATCATTTCATCGCACAATATTTTAAAATGAAAGGGATCGTAAGGAAGAAAATGAAGTCCTTCTTTGTAAAAATAAGGCATTGTGTTGCCTTTAGTTTTTAATCTTTCTGCGAATTCTTTAACAAAACCTGTGTTGATATATCGGCTGTCGGTATCGTTACTTCTCAAGTACAGACCGCAAATGGTGCCTACACTTGCTGCCGTTGCTTTTCCGCCCAAAAAAGAATTTCTTTCCAAAAGTAAAACCGTTGCTCCTTCTTTTGCTGAGGCAATGGCGGCAGATACACCTGCAGCGCCACCTCCGATAATTGCCACATCAACATCAATAAGATGACTCATAAAATATCCTGATATATAATTTTTTTAGCGATGAGATTCCTTTTGAAGGATGTCATTGCCGCTGTTTCAAAATTTAATGTATAACGTTAAACCAATTTATGCAAATGATTCAAAGAGTTCTGTTTTTATTGTTGATGTAATTAAACCTATTTCTTCTTCTGAAAAGTTGGCATCGGTGTATCCAATTATCAGCTTTAGTTTCCCTTTAAATTTCATAAATACAACGGTAAACCCTGGAGGATAAACAGTGGGAGGGAAGTGAGTGGCGTCAAGAATCGGAAGGTTTAAAAAGGTGTTAAAATCTCTCAAGGAATCACCTGTATCGGAAAAGAAAAAAGTAGACAAAAGGCCTTTGGTGGGACCTTTTACCATTCTTGAATAAATGGAAAGCGGAATCCTTTTAAATAGATTCATCATATCTACATAATTTTTAGTCACTCCTTCTTTAATGAGGAAAATCATTTGGGAGGAAATGGCGTCGATTGTTGTCTTTAAAGTAGTGAGTTCCTTTTCAGAAAGTTTATAAAATAAAAATGAGATCTGGTTGGTGATTACAGGACCGTAATTTCCTTTTAGCCTGTGATCTTGGGGAACAGGCACCCATAAATCTCCTTTAAAATTATTTCTTTTCTTTAAAATGGAATATAGTGTTCTGCAAGTGGCGCCCAGATACAATGGGCTTAAGCCAAATCTTAACCCCAGTTCCTTCGTCCTGGATTCAATTTTTGTGGTTTCTGCTTCATCGAATTCAATCGTTTTATATTTCGCCTTTGCGTTTTTAAGCAGATTAAAAGAGGTAAGTGCCGCTATCTTTTTTGGAGTTTCCTCGACTACAAAACGTTTTGCTTTTTTTGCGGAGATTAATAATTCTAATAACTTTTTGTCTTTTTCATGTCTTGGCAAAAGGTTTTTGAGATCAGGATTTGAAATTTGTTCACCTAACACTTTTAAAAATGTTTCCGCTCCATGAGCATCCATTAAAGCATGATGCCAGGATAAAATAATAGTAGAT
>DASPJL010000124.1:0-8825 GCA_035628645.1 Cytophagales bacterium
TGATTGAAATTGTAGAAACCGGAAGCAGCATTGCCATCCTCGATATTTCAGGTGTTCCCGCCGTCGATTCGTTGGTTGCCCAGCATTTGATTAAAACAGTGAGCGCTACCCGGCTAATGGGTGCTGAATGTATAATAAGCGGAATTCGCCCCGAAATTGCCCAGACAATCGTTCATCTCGGAATTGATTTAACAGGAATCATCACAAAATCGTCTCTGGCTAGTGCATTAAAGTCAGCCTTCCAAATGCTGAAACTTGAGGTGGTAAAGTCTGATAGAAAAAATATAAACAAGTAAAGTGGAGAAAATACCTATTCTAAAAATGGGCTCCTTTCTGTTGGTGACCATTCAAGTTGATTTGTACGACAGATTGGCTTTAAACCTTGAGTCCGATCTTATCACAATGGTGAGCAAAACCGGAGCAAAAGGCGTATTGATTGATATCTCGGCCGTAAGCATAGTAGATTCATTTATGGGGAGGATTTTAGGGAATATAGCTCAAATGTCGAAAATTCTCGATGCGGAAACTGTTGTTGTAGGAATGCAGCCTGCCGTCGCAATTACTCTGGTTGAACTGGGCCTTACTTTACAAGGTGTACACACTGCACTAAATGTCGAAAAAGGAATGGAGCTCCTTAAAGTTAAAATCAGCGAAGAAGAGTTACTCGAAGAAAATGACGAAGATGAGGAGAAAGAAGCCAAGGAATGATAGTCTTAAGCAAAGATGCTCTTGTTATCTCTAAAGAACAGGACCTCGTTCTTTTCAGGAACAGAGTAAAGGAAGTAGCCACCAAGATCGGCATGGGCCTGGTTAATCAAACCAAGCTTATTACCGCCGCAAGCGAATTAGTCAGGAATATGCTGAAATATGCAAACGGGGGCAAGGTAATGACTGAAATAGTCAGCAAAAACAGCCAGAGCGGGGTAAGGCTTACTTTCGAAGACAAGGGTCCGGGAATTAAAGATATAAAACTTGCAATGCAGGACGGCTTTTCGACAGGCAAAAGTTTAGGCCTGGGACTGCCGGGAGCGAAAAGGCTTGTAAGTGAATTTGATATAAAAAGTGTTGTTGGAAAAGGTACTACAGTTACCATAATTAAATGGAAAAATGGATAATCGTCCCCATGTTTCTTTCGCCCTCTCTGATAGAAGTTATGTTAGTTTAATTAAGAAAGAGATAAAAAAAATAGCAGGAAACATTGGTTTCAGCGGAAACAGACTAGCCGAAATAGAAATCATTATCGCTGAAATTACTTCCAACATTATTAAATACTCAATAGACGGCAGCATTCTTGTAAAACATTTTGTTAAGGGCACTGCGGAAGGAATTGAAATAATAAGTATTGACAATGGCCCGGGAATGACCAATGTTTCCTTAATGGTGAAAGATGGTGTTTCCACTACACGCACGTTGGGCCAGGGGCTTGGCGCAATTAAAAGACTATCAGATAATTTTGATATATATTCTGTACCTCAGTGGGGAACGATACTGCTTTCCAGGGTGTTTAAAAATCCTGAAGCAAATACAACTTCAAAAGAAATTTTTAATATCACTACTTTATTGGTTCCAAAAAAGGGAGAGAATTATTGCGGGGATGGTTATAGATACGTTATTAAAAAAAACTCTTGTAAAATATTAGCATTTGACGGCCTTGGCCATGGACCTGAAGCTCAGAAAGCAAGTGAGGCCGCAATTAAATCGTTTATGTCTACGCTGAATATAGATCCGGGTGAATCATTAAGGGTAATGAATAAGGAAATAAAAAGTACCAGAGGCGGGGTAGGAATGATTTTTTCTATTGATCTAAAAACAAATTCAACGTCTTTCTGTGGTGTGGGGAATATTTCTGCCCGGATATTGAGCGAAGGAAAATTAAAAAATTGTATTTCTTACAATGGCATAATAGGCCATACTTTTCCAAATTCCCTCCATACAAACAATACCCCATGGAATAAGCAAGATTACCTCATTCTGACTTCTGATGGATTGAAGACAAGGTGGGACTCAAGCAATTTAACTCATGTATTGAAACACGACCCCAGTATTGTTGCTGCCAGTTTGTTTAAAGATCTTTCCAGGGGGAATGACGATAGTCTGGTGATAATTTTAAAATGTAATATCAAGAATTAGAAGGCTTTTGATGCTGAAAAGAGCACAAAAAGCATAACAAATAAAGATGAATAAAACGCAAATTCCAATCCCACCTTTATCAGACGGGAAATGACCGTCACAAACAGATTTTTTACAATGAAAACACAGATAATTAAGTTTCCGATTAACAATGAGCTTGATATTGTACTCGCTCATAAAAGAGCAATCCAACTGTGTGAATTAACCGGTATTGGTATTTCTGGGAAAACAAGATTTGCCACCTCTATTTCGGAAATCTGCCGGAATTGTATTGAGTTTGCAAAAAACGGGGAAATTATTTTTTCCATAGATGAGACCAATGGACATTTTTTTATCGAAGCGATAATAGAAGATAAAGGATCCGGAATTAAAAACCTTGAGGAAATATTAAAAAAAGAAAATATAAATGCAAATAACCGTGGCGTAGGAATATTGCACGCCAGAAAACTTGTCGAATTATTCAACATTCAAACTTCTCCCGACGGCACCAGGGTTTTTCTTGGAATGAAAGTACCCCCACAACATCCTCCCATAAACAATATTATAATTAAAGGCTGGATTCAGCATTTCGAAAAAAACATTCCGGTTTCGCCCTACGAAGAGATAAAAAAACAGAACATGCAACTTCTGGAGGTGACAGAACAGCTCACATTAAAAAACCTGGAAGCCGAAAAACAGATTGGAGAAATTAGAATCTTGAATAATCAGCTTAAGATGGCAAATAAAGACCTGGAAGAATTTGCATATACCATTTCCCATGATTTAAAAGCCCCGATCAATAATATAGAACTGGCAGTTTCCTTTATCAATAAACAAGAGGAAAGCAAGGACAAAAGCACTTATATAAACGCAATTGATTCTTCTGTAAAGAAATTGAAGTATACCATCCAGGGACTTGTGGAAATAATCGAAACACAGAATACGGGAAGAGACATTGTGAAGGAAATTTCTTTCCACGAAATATTAAAGTCAGTGCAAGAGCAATATGCTAAAGAAATTGAGCATTCCGGCACAGTCTTCAAAGTGAATTTCGAATACGAAACCATTAAGTATTTTGAAGCATACTTGCACAGTATTATGCAAAACCTGATTAATAACTCTATTAAATACCGGGACGCCAACAGAATATTAAAATTAGAGGCTACTACCAGGGAAAAAGAAGACTTTTGTCTGTTACAGATAAAAGACAACGGTATAGGTATGGATATGAATAAGGTTGGCAAAAACATTTTCAAGCCTTTTACAAGGTTTAATAAAGATACTGAAGGGAAGGGTATCGGCCTGCACCTGGTAAGAAGTATGGTAGAAAAAAACGGGGGAAAAATTGAAGTAGAAAGTGAAGTCGGAAAAGGCACCACGTTTAATATCTATTTGAAGGAATATTGATCCAAAAGATTTTTTCAAATGCTGTTTAACAATATTTCGGAATTTTAGATACTACCCATTAAATGACTAAAGATAGAAAGGGATTTTAATCCCCCTTAATCCTGCGAACGAAGTTATTTTAGAGGTGGTAATGGCGGTGAGTAGTTGCCATAAGTCTAATTTTCCTCCATCGCCTTTTCTTTGATTTTCTTAATATTGCTGTATGACTACCATCTCTTCGCCAGCCGCCTTTATTGAGCAAGCAAAAGCAAACGGAAAGCCCCTCGAACAGCAGGTGCGCATTCACAAGTTCGAGCCAGGTAAGAAAATGTTGCCGTACAGCAGACGTGATTACTATAAGATCTGGGTAACAGTAGGTAAAGGAAAGATACATTATGCCACACGAACAATCGAGATATCGCAGCCTGCCCTGATATTTTCTAACCCAAGAGTTCCTTATTCCTTTGAAAGCGAGAATGTGAATGGAGGATATATGTGCATTTTCACGGAAGACTTTTTGAAAGTCAGCGGCAGGTCTGATGCACTGCAAGATTCTCCGTTGTTCAGGCCAGGTAGCAACCCTGTTTTCTTCCTCGATGAGCCTAAACTTGCTCTTATATCCTCACTATATGATAAGATGAAAGAGGAGTTAAACACTACTTACATTCACAGATTTGATATTGTTCGGCACTACTTGTCGGTGATCATTCACGAAGGGATGAAAATGGAGCCCGCTTCCAATGCTGTAAAACACCATAATGCATCTGAACGGATTGCCAGTCTTTTTCTAGAGCTCCTTGAACGTCAGTTTCCGATCGAATCCCCTCACCAGGCTTTGAAACTCCGGAAAGCGGGTGATTATGCAGAGAACTTATCTGTTCATGTGAACCACCTGAACTATGCTATTCGCGAGGTTACCGGCAAATCCACTTCTTTTCATATTACAGAAAGAATCATTATGGAAGCAAAAGCTTTGTTGCTTCACACAGATTTCACAGTTGCTGACATTGCCTACTGTCTGGGTTTCGATTACCCCAACTACTTTAACAACTTCTTCAAAAAGAATACGGGAATGACTCCTCTTTCTCTTAGAAGATAATTCTTTGATTTTTATAGTTTTTACTTTGATAGTCGGATGTTTGATACTTGGCAGCAGGTCTATCTTTGTACATCTATCAATCAAATTAAACAACTGTAAAATATGAAGTACAATTTATTAGGAAAAACAGGTTTGAGGATTTCTGAGCTTTGTCTCGGTACCATGACATTCGGAGGCAAGGGATACTTTAAAGTGGTCGGAAGTCTTGGTCAGGAGGTTGCCGATGAGCTCGTCAAGCGGTCAGTAGATGCCGGAATCAATTTTATTGACACCGCCAATGTGTATTCGGAAGGTATGTCTGAAGAGATTACCGGTCAGGCTTTGCATAATCTTGGGCTCAATCGCCATGACATTGTTCTTGCTACAAAAGTAAGGGGCACCATGGGACCTGGACCTAATAGTAAAGGTTTGACGCGTAAACACATTATGGAACAGGCCGAACTAAGTTTAAAACGGCTAAAAACCGACTACATAGACCTCTATCAGATCCACAGCTATGATCCGCTGACTCCGGTTGAAGAGACTATCCGGGCATTGGATGACCTCGTCCGCAGCGGCAAGGTAAGGTACATAGGCGCCAGCAACATGGCAGCGTGGCAACTGATGAAAGCGCTCGCCTATTCGGAATATAATCATTACGAAAAGTTCGCATCTCATCAGGCTTATTACACTATTGCGGGACGAGACCTGGAACGTGAAATCATCCCATTGCTAAAAGACCAGCAGGTAGCGCTCATGGTATGGAGTCCTCTCGCAGGAGGATTTCTAAGCGGAAAGTATCAGCGAAATGCAACAGGCGAGGAGGGAAGGCGAACAGCAAGTTTTGATTTTCCTCCCCTTAACAAAGACCGCGCATTTGATGTGTTGGATCTGTTGAGACCAATGGCTGTGGAAAAAGGTACTACCGTTGCACAATTGGCGCTTGCCTGGTTGTTACATCAATCTGCAGTAACAAGCGTCATTATTGGGGCAAATAAGGTAGAACAGCTTGATGATAATTTGAAGGCGGTAGATGTAAAATTTACATCCAGCGAATTGGAAAAGCTGAATAATGCAAGCAAGCTTTCAGCTGAATACCCGGCATGGATGTTGGAAAGAACGGGAATGGACCGACAGCTTTGATTTTTTGTCGGCATCAGGTCTCACCATGATACCTGATGCTGTCATTTTTTGTAGCAGCAGAGTCTCCTAAAAGGACTCTGCTGTTTTTAAAGATAAAGAGGGGTTTTTAATCCCCCTTAAGCACTGCTAATTCTATAAATCCTTTTCCTTGGACCATAATAATCTATAGGAAACTTAGGAATAGAATTCTCCTGTTAGTCTAAGCTTATCGGGATCAAAACAATATTTCTGCTGGCAATGGTAGGCTTGTATAGTCGTTAGTCCGTTTCCGTGGTTTGTTCCCGACAAACCACCCTTTTTTAGAATCGGACAATTATCGTTCTAATTTGTACACCTTTATACACCCTATAAGATATATATACTACATTCTCAATAACTTATAAGAATGGCATTATATTAGTCAAGACCAATTAAAATAGGAAACCACAAATTTAATCTCGCATTATGTTCCGGAACTATATTAAAATTGCCTGGCGAAATTTAAAGAGAAACAAGGTCTACTCTTTAATCAACATTTCAGGGCTGTCTATTGGAATGACCGTAGCATTGCTTATTGGTCTTTGGATAAATGATGAGCTTTTCTTTGATCATTACCACCAAAAACACGACCGGATTGCAAAGATAATGTCAACTCAGACCTTCAATGGTCAGACCGGCACGGCCCACACAATTGTAGTCCCACTCGAAAATGAATTGCGTAGCAAATACGGAAGTGATTTCAAAGCGCTGTCTTTGACCTGGACCAGTAAAAGCATATTGGCGGTGGGGGAAAACAAAATATCCTCTACAGGCAGATGGGCACAACCTGATTTCCCCAAAATGTTCACCTTGAAAATGAAGAAAGGAGGTTGGGAGACCTTCAAAGATCCTTCTACGGTTCTTCTTTCCAGTTCCCTCGCCAACAGTCTTTTTGGCAAGGCTGATCCCATCAATGCTATCATTAAGGTAGATAATAAAGTTGAGATGAAAGTTGGAGGTGTATATGAAGACCTGCCTAAAAACTCTTCCTTTTACCAGACCCAATTTTTGCTTCCATGGCATAATCCGGAAAACTGGTGGAATACCCAGGCGGAAAACTGGGCTAATCATGGTTGTGAATTGTTTGTGGAAATAGGTGTGCAAGGAGATTTCGATAAAATATCAGAAAAGATCAAAAAAGTGACACAAGAGCACGGTTACACCCAAAGTAATGAGCAATTGATGCTTCACCCTATGGATCGCTGGCACTTATATACGGACCTGCAGAATATGCGGGTGGGAACAGGGAGGATTCAAACAGTTTGGCTTTTTTGTTTAATAGGAGTTTTCGTACTCTTTTTGGCATGTATCAATTTTATGAACTTAAATACAGCCCAAAGCGAGAAAAGAGCGAAAGAAGTGGGCATAAGGAAAACCATTGGATCAAAGAAATTGCAATTGATCTGGCAATTCCTGACCGAATCCTTGTTGGTTACCTTTTTAGCCTTAGTCTTCAGCATTATTTTGATTAAGTTATCGCTTCCCTTTTTTAATCAAATAGCAGATAAAGAAATTGAATTAACATGGCTAAATCCTATCTTTTGGCTCATTATGTTGATTTTTACCATTTTCACAGGACTGATCGCCGGAAGTTATCCGGCATTTTATCTTTCCGGATTTCAACCTGTGAAAGTGTTGAAAGGAACTTTGCATTCAGGACGTTTTGCCTCTATTCCCCGAAAGGTACTGGTGGTCGTGCAATTTACAGTGTCGATTGCTCTTGTTGTTGGAACCATCATTGTCTTTAGGCAGATTCAACACGCCAAGGATCGTCCTGTTGGGTATACAAGAGAAGGGCTAATTACAATGGAAATGAATACTCCCGAAATTTATGCTCAATATAATGCGCTAAGAGCATCCCTTATTGCCACTGGAGTTGTGGAAAATATGGGAGAGTCCAATAGTCGGCCTACGCAGATTTGGGCTAACAATAGCGGTTTTGACTGGAAAGGCAAAGAACCTTTGGTTGATCCACTGTTCGGAACAATCGCCGTAACACACGACTATGGTAAAACCATAGGATGGAAAATTACAGAAGGACGAGATTTTTCAAGGGAATTTAGTACAGATTCTTCAGCATTTATATTAAATGAATCTGCGGTAAAGATTACAGGTATGGAAAACCCTGTAGGACAAGTAATGAAGTGGCAGGGAAAGGAGCGCCAGATAGTTGGCGTGGTGAGAGACATGGTTATTGAATCTCCCTATAAAGCCGTATTGCCTTGTATATTTCTGGTTGATTACGGTTGGTTAAGATTTATTACAATAAGGATAAAACCGACGGTATCAATGCAGGATGCTCTTTCGAAAATCGAACCTGTATTTAAAAAATTTAATCCGGGTAGTCCTTTTGAATATGACTTTATAGATGATGAATATGCGCAGAAGTTCTCCGATGAACAACGGATCGGACACCTTGCAACAATTTTTGCAAGTCTAGCCATGTTTATCTCCTGCCTTGGGATATTTGGCCTTGCCTCCTTTGTTGCAGAAAAAAGAACTAAAGAAATTGGTGTGCGCAAAGTGTTGGGCGCCACTGTTGTCAATCTTTGGAAAATGCTTTCGAAAGACTTCGTGTTCCTGGTTGTAATTTCAAGCTTGATCGCTTGTCCCATGGCCTGGTATTTTTTACAAAGCTGGTTACAAAACTTTGAGTATCGTACAACCATCTATTGGTGGTTTTTTATACTGCCTACACTGGCAGCGGTTATTATAACTTTAATGACCGTAAGCTTCCAAGCCATAAAAGCCGCGACCATGAACCCTATAAAAAGTTTGAGGACGGAGTAAGAGGTATGAGGTATCGGGGGGCAGCTTTTAGCTACTGTTGTCCGGGAAAATTTTCTATTATAAAAAAGAGGCTGAAATAATCAGAGATTATAAAGAATAAATCGGCAGTTTTTAAAAAGAGGGTGGTTATGGGAAGTCAAGTTTTTAATTGACTGTAATTAAGATTACAGCTTTTCGGGATTGTTTAGAAAAGCAACAAGATTTAAGTAATTAAACTGATGTAGTCTAATAACACCCTCAGCTGGTCCAAGCCTGTTCCAAATATTAACCTGCTCAGCCGTCCCCTTGAATTATAATTATA
>DASPJL010000125.1:0-10131 GCA_035628645.1 Cytophagales bacterium
CGGAATGCTCACCGATGTGGTTCTTATAAAATGTTCAATCATAAACTAAAAGAAAACTGAAAAAACTATGCGGCTTTTAAATGCTTTTTATACAATTCTCTTAATTTCCATTTGTTCTTGCGCCTATGAAAACCGAGAAGATGAAGTACAAAAAAATCAACTTTGCGAACCTTTAAATATGAGTTTTAGCGAGAATATAAAGCCTATTTTGAACAGCAACTGTGTGAGTTGTCATAATATAAATATAGCCAATGGAGGTGTCAATTTGCAGGAGTTTGCTCAGGTAAAAAAGTTAGCGGATAACGGAAAACTCGTGGGAGTTATTAATCACTCACCTGGCTTTGCTTTCATGCCGCAAGGCGCAGCAAAGCTACCCGAATGTGAAATATTAAAGATTGAAACCTGGATTAATGAAGGTGCCCAAAACAATTAAATAGGAGAAGGATGAGAAATCAATACATTAAGGAAGTTTTAATGGCCATCATTGTCACTCTGGCGCCATTTCAGCTTTTGTCACAAACATTTTTTACCAGGACAGGGGAAGTAAGCTTCCATGCCAGCACGCCGTTGGAAAACATTGACGCTAACACAAATGAAGCTACCTGCATTATAAATATAGAAACAGGAGAGGTAGCTTTTGCTGTTTTGATGAAATCTTTTCAGTTTAGAAAATCCCTGATGCAGGAACATTTCAATGAAAATTATGTAGAATCTTCGAAGTACCCTAAAGGCACCTTTAAAGGGAAAATTGCAAATCCAAAATTGATTGTTTTAGACAAGGGAGGAAGTTATCCGGCAGAAGTCGAAGGAGAAATGACCATTCACGGGGTCACAAGGAAAATAAAGGCCAAAGGCACTATTAAAGTAATAGAGAATAATATTCAGGTAATTTCTTCATTTCAGATTGTTCCTGAAGACTACAATATCACCATACCCTCCATTGTCAGGGGAAAAATCGCCAAAGTAGTAGAGGTCAAAGTAAATGCATTTTGTAAACCATTAAAGAACTGACTCTTATTATGATAAAAAGAATCCTTGCAATAACCATATGTCTTCTTTCCTATAAAGCTTTTTCACAAGGTGATCTTATGAATCTTGCTGATTCTTTATTGGAATCCGATCAGGAAAAATTTGTGAATGCTACATTTAAGGGAACACGTATTGTAAACGGGCATTCTATAGAAACTCGTGCGGCAAAGGATCTCGATTTCATTATTTCACACAGGTTTGGTACGATCAACAAAGGGATTTATGATCTTTTTGGCTTGGATCAGGCCACGATAAGATTCGGCTTTGACTATGGTTTAACCAATCAGTTAACCATTGGAATAGGCAGAAGTTCGTTTGAAAAAACTTATGATGGATTTCTTAAATATAAAGTATTAAGACAACAGCGGGGAAGCAGAAATATTCCACTTTCAATCGCATTGTTTTCCAGTATTGCAATGAACACCACCAGATTTAATGAAAGTGAAGAATGGCGATCTGAATCTTCAAGACTTAGCTATGCTTATCAAATCTTAGTTGCACGAAAGTTTTCTGAGAGATTTTCCCTTCAGGTTTCTCCTACATTAATCCACAGAAACTTTGTAGAAACAAATGAAGATGAAAATGACGTATATTCTACAGGATTTGCCGGGAGGTTTAAGTTGACAAAAAGGGTAGCGTTAACAGGTGAATATTATTATGTTTTCCCCGGAGAAACAGCCGACCAATTTAAAAATGCATTTTCCTTGGGTTTTGACATAGAAACAGGCGGCCATGTTTTTCAGCTTCATTTTACAAATTCACAAGGCATGATTGAAAAATCGTTTATCCCGGAAACGACTGCTTCCTGGTCAAAAAGGGAAATTTATATTGGGTTTAACATTTCAAGAATATTTTCACTGGGAAAAGAAAAATAGATAATGTGATAATCAGTTGATGTGTTTATGTGCTAATTAAAATCCGGCTACGTCTTCCTGAACTCATTTCAGAACGTATGACTTTCTCAGAATTGTTTCTGTCTATGCTGTTCAAGATGCCGAAATAAATTCGGCAAGACGATTTACGAGATGATTAGGGCTTCAATAAATACTCCATTTAAAGGCTTTTAAACTGCAGAAGTTCGTCTAAACAAAGTAAAACTATCCGGCTGCGTCTTCCTGAACTCGTTTCAGGATCTTGCTTCAATTTCTCCTGAATATATTTCTCTATCCTCATTAAGTTTGCAGGATGATTAATTCTTTCCTCATCCCAAAACCACCCTTATTTAGTTTTCAGGAATGTTTATGGTTTCTTGACAGAGGCTACGGTGATTGTCTTTTTCGAGTAAAAAACAGACAAGTTTTAAAAGCAATTCTTGTTGAAGGTAGCCCCGTAGTATTTGCAGTGCATGAGTATGAAAATAATCTAAAAGTAAATGTATTGGAAGGAAACTGTTCGAAGAATGGCGAAGCGTTCATTTGGCAATATTTAACCGAATGGTTTGACCTGGGGAAAGACCTGAGCCCCTTTTATAATTTATTAAACCAGGATTTGAGGGTGGCTTATATGGTTGAAAATTTCAATGGTTTAAGACTTATGGGAATTGAAGACTTGTTTGAAGCCCTTTGCTGGAGCATAATAGGTCAGCAAATCAATCTGAACTTTGCTTATAAACTGAAACGAAAATTGGTAGAAGCATACGGCACAAAAGTATTTTATGAAGATGAGATTTTCTATTTGTTTCCTGAGCCGGCGGTAATTTCCAGGATTAGCATTCCTGACTTGAAGGCGATGCAATTTTCAGAAAGTAAAGCAACATATATATTGGAGGTGGCGCGAGCATTTGTAGAAAATAGGTTAAGCAAAGAAATACTTACTGCTTTACCGGGTTTTGAAATCCGCCAAAAAGCACTTATTGCCATAAAAGGCGTCGGCGTATGGACAGCAAATTATGTTCTAATGAAAACTTTAAGAGATGCATCTTCCATTCCTTTTGGGGATGTTGGGTTATTGAAAGCTTTGGTCAGTCATCAAATTATCAATGAAAGGAAAGAGGTTGAGAAAATCTCTGCTTTCTTTTCCAATTATAAAGGATGGGAGAGTTATTTGGTCTTTTATTTATGGCGAAGCTTATCTACTCCCGTTTTCCAAGCCAAATAAGCGTCTTTCATACAATTTGCGCAAGGCCTGAAGCCAGCGTCGCGCGCTTCTTCCTGCGATTTAAAAAATACACGGTTTTGCACCTTCATTCTTTTACCCGATGTACAACTCATTAAACCATAAATTCTAAGATTTATGTTGCCACCAAATAAAATTTCTTTTTGATTTAACAAATGCTTTAGTTTTCTGCTTCTTTTGAAATGGTTAATACCTAAAGCTTCGTGTTTTATCATAAGTCATTAAGAAATTATACCTGGTTCTTTAATTCATCTGAGACAATTAATATTTTTTAAGTTGCTCTTCATTTGAAGAAACTGTGGAATTTGATTTGAGGAAATTGAAAGCTATGGAAGAAATCTTCCAATCTGTGTACATTTTTCCATGGTTAAATCTGAAAACTTGTTTAAAATTTTCCTTTACAGACAATCGGTTTGAATAGAAAGTATCAAAAGTATCTGGCAAGGTTAATTCAAAATCTTCTTTGCTTTTATAACCAAGTTTATCATAAATATCGCTTCCATAATAGTTTGAATCGGTTTCTATTGCACGAGTAGGGGCGAGGGCAAGATTCTTTTCAGTTGATTTTGTCAGAGTGACCATTCGTTTATAATTTAAAAAGTTTCATTTTGATTCTGTATTCATTAAGGGTAATGACTTGATGTACAAAAAGCTAACCACAATAATTTAAATTCTAAAAAATTTTGATCGGTTAAAACCGAACCTATTTATTAAAAATGACAATACTTAAGTAGGTTTTGAAAGAAAAAATAATAAACGGCATTCATAAGTCAAATGACAATCAGTAGCTTAGGAAAAATTATTGTCTGTCTAAATTAATACTTCACTTATCGTGCTATGTACTATTTTGTAGGATTACCCTGCAATTGCCCTTTTTTTGCCTAAATATTGTTTTTTCTAACCCAAATGCTGAATACTTTTCTTTAGTTTAAATAAGGTCTCTTAAGGCAAAAAAGCCTCATAATTCTTTATAAATGAAGTTTTTGTATTTTAATGACTAAAAAAAATCATAAATAAAATTAAAAAAACAACATATGCTTATATCATTTGGTAAAAGAATAATCCTATTTAAAGGACTCTGTTAATTTAGATAAGGTTTTAAAAATGTTAAACTATTCTAAACTCATAGGTTATGTTAACAAGATTAAACTTTATTAAAAAAAATCTTATTTTGATATTTTTTTTAATCTGCAATTTTACATTTTCTCAGGAAGTGGAAAGCTTTAAGACAGGGAACTGGAGTAGTGCAGACACATGGGTTATTCGTAATATTTCAGGTACCATTTCAACGCCTTGGCTTTTAGTTAATTATGCTTCGGATCAGATTAACGGAGTTGGAACAAACTTTCTTAGTCAAATAGGTGTAGATGACACATTGGTAAATTCTTCAAATCAAATAATTGGAGTAGTAAAGGAAATTACGAGCAATACGCGTTTAAAACTAAAAGCATCCACTTCATCAGGGTTCGCCTCCATAGGTTTTATGATCAGAAAAATGCCAAGATCTTTCCATAATGTCACCATCAATTCATCTCATACTGTCACGGTTACTTCAAACGTCGCTGTTAATAGCTTAACTGTCGAATCTGGTTCAACTTTAAATGTCGGTTCCAATTCGTTAAACATAGGCGGGAATTTGGTCAATAACGGAACTTTAAGTTCAACATCTGCCATAGTTAACTTTTCAGGAACAAACAATACAATTTCCGGGTCCTCAGGAACAACATTCGGGACGCTTACGGCTTCAGGAACCGGGACTTTGTCTCTAGCATCCAATGCTACAGTGGAAAATGGCGGAACTCTCGATATGCCTGCTTCCAAACCAATCTCGATTAATTCAAATACTTTAACAGTAGGAGGAAATATATCTGCTACAACAATATTTACCGGGACTAGTAGCGCAAATCTAATTTTAGCTGAGGGCTATTCATTAAGCGGTTCTTTGACTTTTGCCAATGGCGGACAAAATCTGAATAATCTGACAATTAATGGCGATGGGAATATAAATTTGGGATCACCTCTTTTTATAAACGGAGTTCTTACTTTTCCTTCGAATGGTAAATTGATTTCTTCCGCTGCCAATTATATTACTTTAGGAACAGCGGCTTCCCATGTTCAAGGTTCTTCGAACAGTTTTGTTTCAGGGCCTTTGGCTAAGGTTGTGGCCTCTACAACAAAATTTATTTTTCCAATTGGAAAGGACACTCTTTTCAGGCAAGTAAGCATTGAGCCAAAGGATAACTCTTTAAGTACTTTTAAAATTGAATACTTTCAGGAAGATCCTCACAGTGTGTATGGTAGCGAGATTGCAAAGCTGCAGGATTTACATCATGTAAGTAGCATTGAATACTGGGATATTGACAGGACGTCGGGGGCAAATGAAATTAAAATCACTCTATTTTGGGGAGCTTCAAGTCATGTTTCCGATCAATTTATAGACTATACTGATTTGGTAATGGGACACTTTGATACAAGTGACAACGAATGGAAAAGAGAAGGAAATGTTTCTTACGATCCGGCCAGTAATTTTAATTCTGGAAGTATTACCACAGAAGATTATGTTTCATCATTCAGTCCATTTACTTTAGCTTCATCGACCACAAATAATCCTTTGCCCATCACAATAAAAGAGTTTAAAGGAGAAGCAACCGAAATTGGAATCAATTTAATGTGGGAATTGACTAACCCAAACGACCACTTAGTCTATGAAATAGAAAAATTTAATCCTGTTACTCAAAATTTCGATCAGATTGGTCTTGTGCCTTCAACTGATAAATTATACTACAACTTTATTGATACAGACATTGAAGATCTTGAAAACTTTTACAGGATTAGATATTCAAATATTTATGATGAGGAGTTTAGCAAAATTATTGAGGTAAAAGCAGAAGACCTGCAAGTTTTTTCTTCCAATTCAATTAAGCTTTATCCCAATCCAACCAAAGGAAATATTCATTTAACAATCCCGGAAGGCTATCATTATCCACTAAGTTTTTCCATAATTAATTCATTCGGGTGGGAGATGCATAAAGGAGAGGCCACTTCGTCGGATGAGTTAGAAAGGATTATAAGTTTTAAAATAACAAATCTTAAATCAAGTACTTATCACATTAGGTTTAATTCCATAAATAAATCAGAAATAGTGAGTATCATTAAAAATTAGCACTTTCCACTTTTTTGTTCGCAAACTCCCAATTATCTTTTAGCACTTTTCTCCTGGAGGAAGAAGGGAGATTTGACGCTTTTCACTTTAACAATTATCAAGTTTTTTTTATTTTCCATCCTTTTTCTGATTCAAGAGAATTATATCAACTTATTTTCCGTTATCAAACAATAGAAAAAAGTGATAGCTTTAGGATGTATTGGCTTCTCTTAAACTTCTTTTGCACATGAAGTTTGATAAATAGTCCCCACGTATAAATAAATTAGATGAAATCCCTTACAAGTATTAAAGACCCTGTTTATATTAAAAAAGAGCATTATAACATTTTTGATAAGTTTTTTCTAAAAATAATAAGGGATGAAAGAGACCTGCCTTTTGTTTACCTCACTGCTCAAATTACATTAACAATGATTCCGCTGGGAATTCTCCTCTATTTTCCTGTTTTTTCAGGAGGAATCTGGGTCGCCATGGCCCTTTTATATCTGTTTCTGAATAACCTCTATTTCAAAGGACCTTTCGGGCTTATGTTGCATTGCAACTGTCATAATAAATTGTATAAAAAGGAATATGAACCGTTGAATTATTATTTACCTTGGTTCGTAGGTCTTTTTTTCGGGCAGACACCACAAACTTATTTCAGTCATCATATAGGTATGCATCATGTCGAGAACAACTTACCTCCTGATAAAAGCAGCACAATGTTTTATAAAAGAGATAGTTTCCGAAGCTTTTTGCACTACTTTCTTTCTTTCTTGTTGATTGGCATTTTCGAGTTATCAGATTATTTTATCAAGAAAAAACGCGACAAGTTATTGAAGAATTCTATAATAGGAGAAGTCTCTTTTTTCCTACTTTGCCTAGCCTTAAGTTTAATAAATTTTAAAGCCACACTGGTAGTTTTTATTTTGCCATTTCTGATTTCACGTTTTATTATGATGCTTGGAAACTGGACGCAGCACGCCTTCATAGACGCTAAAGAGCCAGGGAATTCATATAAAAATAGCATTACCTGTATCAATGTGAAATACAACAAAAAATGTTGGAACGATGGTTATCATATAAGTCATCATTTAAAACCGACACTTCACTGGACGGAACATCCCCTAGAATTTATGAGGACTAAAGATAAATATGCTGAAAATAAAGCCATTGTTTTTGATGGGCTTGACTTTCTTAAGGTCTTCTTTTTCCTGATGAGAAAAAGGTACGACATCCTTGCGGCTAACTTTGTGAATATTAACGAGGTATATAAATCCAAAGAAGAAGTCATTGAATTTTTAAAAAGCAGAACCAAAAGAATATCCAGGGAAAAGGAAGTGTTTTCAGTTGCAACAGTGAAAGCATAAATCTTTACAACGGTACTATTATTTCATAAAAGACGAAATAACTTCGCTTGCACCGTGCAGTTTTTTTCGCTGTCAAATGATCAGCACTACTTATATCAAAATGTGAGAGTCACGGTGTTTTTTTTTATTTATTTTTACAAGATTTATAATAACACCCAAAATTGAATTTTACCTATAACAAGTTTAACTCATATCATTGCTTTAACCCATTTTATCCCTTTGAAATCAACCAAAAAAGTCCTAATAATAACTTATTACTGGCCTCCTGCAGGTGGATCAGGGGTTCAGCGATGGCTAAAGTTTTCAAAATATTTGGGAGATTTTGGATGGGAACCTGTTGTGCTAACCACAGAAAATGGAAGCTATCCCATGCTGGATGTTTCTTTATTGGAGGATGTACCAATTGGCCTAAAAGTATATCGGACAAAGAGTTTTGAAATCCTACAATTAATGTCAAAATTTTCAAAAGACAAGAAAACAAAGGCTTCTGTTGGAATGATTGGACTGTCCGATTCAAAATCTTTGTTTTCCAAATTCTTAAAATTTGTCAGGGCAAATTTTATTTTACCCGATGCCAGGAAAGGTTGGAATAAATACGCTTATAAAGAAGCAGTAAAAATTATCAAGTCTGAAAATATTGATCTCATAGTCACTACAGGTCCACCCCATAGTAGTCATTTAATTGGCCTTCAACTTAAGAAGAAGTTGAATATAAAGTGGATTGCTGATTTCCGTGATCCATGGATAAATATTTATTACAACAGATTATTGCCAAGAACGCGATTAGCTTATCTTATTGATCTGAACCTTGAAACAAAGGTTGTAACCAAAGCCGATCACGTAATAGTGGTAAGTGAAGGGCTAAAGCAAGATTTGTCAAGGCATAAAGCTGATTTTACAGTAATTTATAACGGGTATGATGATTCTGATATTCATTTAGAGGAGAAGAATGACGCTACCGGAAAATTTACCCTCGCTCATATTGGTAATTTTATCCCCGACTACAACTGTCCTGCCATATGGAATGCCTTAAATGAGATAGAACAGGAGATGCCCGGTTTCCTTAATGATTTTCGTTTAAATTTTACAGGTGTAGTAGATCAATCTGCAATTAAAAGCATTGAAGCTGAAGGGCTAAAAGAGTATGTTCTTTTAAATCCTTATGTTCCTCACAAAGAAGCTACTTTACTTATGAGTAAGTCTAACTTGTTGCTTTTTGTGCTGCCAAAGGACGTAAATAATAAGCTTATTATAAGTGGAAAGATTTTCGAATATATGGCTTCAGGTACACCTATTCTTTCTCTTGGACCTCCGGATGGGGAAGCAGCCTATGTGTTGAAAAAAGCCAACAGGGATCTAATGCTGGATTATAACGATACGGAAGGTATTAAAAATGTCATTCTTAAATATTATAAAGATTGGAGGAAAAACAGAGGGAGGCAATTTAAGCATTTGGGAAACGACTATAAACAGTTTTCAAGAAAGGAGCTGACGAGACAGCTAAGTGAGGTATTAGATAGAGTACAAAATTCCTAGCATTTTCTTCCTCAAAAAGTAAAATCAATTACCCTGCACGCTTTGATATCTTTTTCAATAATGATTTTGGTAAGGTTAAGCCAGTAATTCACTTCATTTAAAATCAATGCGTCGGATGTAGCAATAACATCTTTCCGGTTTTTCAGGCAGGTATCAGGGTTATGAACGAGTTCTACGTTCCATTGCCAGCCGTTTTCAAGCGCTACCCGGTCAATTAATTGTTTCAATCGTCCGCTGTTGGAGACAGGGGAATCTAAATACCAGACAACTTTTTCCGGTTCTATTTTCTGTAAATTATTTCCTATCAGAACCAAAGCCGGAATAGTTTCTTCTACTTTCTTGTAAGTGCCATGAATGCTTGAAATATCTCTATAGCATCCATCCCTGCTCTTAAATAATATTCCTCCGGACAGGGCACTTTCAATAGTAATGAGAATATTGTATCCGTCAATTAAGATTGTGTTTTTGCGTATGAAGTCAGGAAAGACTTCTTTTCTTTTTCTTGTGATCATAGCTTCATCAGAGCATGAGCTTCTGGCTATGGTAATTCTTTGCCGGGCGTTCAAGGAATACCTGTCTCCAACAACTTTTAGTGCTGAATTCATATTGTAATGCCTTTTTAGTAAAAAGGATAAATCCTTAACCGCCTCAAGCAAAACAGTGAGGTTGTTTTTTTGAAACAATTTAGAGTCTTCAGGATTTTGTCCCCTATGCTTTCGATGGTCAGGCATTTTATTATCTTTCTAATAATAAAACTGCAAGCTTTATTTTAAGTTATATTGAGCGATAACATCCTTCTTTGACGAAATTTTAAAGGGATGTCATCGCTTGGTGAAAAGTAGTAAAAATTATAATAGCTCTTTGAAGTGTAACATTTAAAATTCCCATCTAGTTATAATTAATGAATAAATAACCAGCTATGAAAATTGCACAAGTGTCGCC
>DASPJL010000126.1:0-5214 GCA_035628645.1 Cytophagales bacterium
TTGATGCTAATTCTATTTATTATACATCTGCCGGAGACACGATCAAAAACATTTATTCAAATATTGGTTCTGAGTGGGCTAATTCTTCTATTGCCGGAAGTCTAATGATCAGGCCTGTATTTGCTGATGTTGAAATTGTTAGCGGAATATCAGAAGATATTGAAAAAGAGGCTATTGACGTTTATCCAAATCCAACCACAGGTAAGATTTATATTCCTTCCGGTTTTGATCGGGTAGAAGTTTTGGACTTTACCGGAAAACCTTTACAAAAAATTGAATCCGGATCAAGTCAGGAAAGTGAACTTATAATCACGAATTTGCCTCCTGGTTTTTACCTTCTCCGCATCGAACAACGTAAGAAACTTTTTATTAAAAAAATAATACTTAAACCTTGATTTAATTATTATTTATCATATTTATAGCGTTAAAGTCATATTTGGGCATTTCTTTCCTTCCGTGTAGTAAATTTCAATAAAACCCACTTTTTAATTCGCCATTTAAACTATTACTTTACGCTAATAGCTTTAATAGTTAAAATGTTGAGGAGAGTAAAATTATTAATTCTTTTATTTTATGTTCTGTCAGATTTTTCAGCAAACGCTGAAGAACTAAAGGTTATTGAATTATCAGACACGATCAGTCAGCTAAAGATAGAATCCAGTCTGTATATTAAAACGGTAAAAGACAATCCCAAGGCTTCTCTTTTAACTTTGGATGAAGAGGGCTATCGGCTTTTTAATCAAAACGAGCTGTTCTTTGACTATTCGGGTGAAAAGATTTACTGGATAAAGTTCAAGGTTAAAAATAACTCGTTGAATATAAGCAGATATCTGTTAGAAATATCAAATCCGACCGTTAATAAAATCCATTTTTTCTCTCCTCTTCCGGGCGGGGCTTACAAGGAATTCAGAACAGGAGACAGCTATTCATTTAATTCAAGGGAAATAGAATCACGAATCTTTCTATTTGACCTTAATATTGCTTTTGATGAAGAGAAAATATTTTACTTATATGTGAATACTGAAGGTGACAAAGTTACCTTCCCGATATCAATATGGGATCCCAAAGATCATGCTGAGAAGTCTTTTCATGAACAATATATTTTTGGTGTTTTTTTCGGGATACTATTGTTGATCATACTCCTTCATTTTTTCTTGTACTTCAACCTGAAAGATATTGCCCATATTTATTATTTACTTTACGTTACGGGGCTTTCTGTTATATTATTAACACTTGATGGTTTATTCTTTCAGTACTTCATCCCTGATCTTCCATGGCTTGCTGAAAGATTAATGGTATTGTCGGTGTACTTTACCATGGTCTTCCTGATTATTTTTACCCAGATCTATCTGGATACGCGGAATTCCTCCATCCGTTTTCATAAGTTTTTGAGTGTTCTTAAATATATCAACTTGGCTGGTTTATTGGGCACACTTGGTCCTGCTTCGGTATTTTTTGTATGCCTTCATGCCTCTACTATTATAGCTCCCCTCATAAACCTGGTAGTAATTACTTCTGCTATTGTAGCTTTTAAAAACAACCGCAAACTGGCTGTTTATTTTATTGCTGCATTTGCTTTGTTAATTTTTGGAGTTGTGATAGTGACTTTAAAAAGCAACGGGCTCTTATCAGGTTTCCCTTTAAAAGATTACGGTTTTAAGATGGGGGTTGTGGCAGAAATTGTAACTCTTTCATTTGCCTTAACGGTTCGTTTTAAAATGATGCAGGAAGAAACTCAGGCCCTGGCTCTGGATCGTTTGCAGAAATTAAATGAATTAAAGGATCAACAAAATGTTAAGTTGGAGCAGATGGTAGCTGAGAGAACATTAGAAATTAATGCTCAAAAAGAGATTATAGAAAAGAAAAACATCAAGATCACCCACAGTATATTATACGCCAAAAGAATACAGGATTCCCTGTTACCGGCCCGGGAACAGATCATGGAGGTGTTTCCCAACTCTTTTATCCTTTATAAACCCAAAGATATTGTGAGTGGGGATTTTTATTGGTTTACCACTAAAGGTGATTTAGCTATTATCGCAGTAGTGGACTGTACTGGTCATGGTGTACCTGGAGCTTTCATGTCAATGTTGGGAAGTTCATTGCTGAATCAGATTGTAAAGATCAACGGAGTTACTCAGACGGACCAGATCTTAAATCATTTAAATAATGGTGTCAGGCTTGCTTTAAGGCAGGAGAACGGATACAGTGAGGCTCAGGATGGCATGGACATCGCCATTTGTTCTATCAATTGTAATTCGGGCAAAGTTCAGTTTTCCGGAGCAAAGAGACCCATGTATTACATTTCGAATGATGGTTCATTGGAAGTTTTTCAAGGTAACAAATTTCCTATTGGTGGATCATTAAAATTAGAATCGCCTTTCAGTAATAACGATCTGAATTTAAATAAGGGAGATACTATTTATCTGTTTACCGATGGCTATATTGATCAATTCGGGGGTGAGAATGATGGTAAATATATGAGTAAAAAGTTCAGGGATGTGTTATCTTCGATACATCCGCGCCCGATGTCAGAACAGGAAAAAGTGCTTGATTCTGAGATAGAGGAATGGAAAGGCGGCCGTAGCCAGACTGACGATATATTGGTAATGGGGATAAAGATCTGATGGTGGAGACTGGAAGTTGGAAGTTGGAAGTTGGAAAATAGACAAGGAGGGAGTGTAAATAATTTATTTAGGGCAAGCCTGAAAATCTAGCAGGGCTGATTTTACAAGTCTTTCAGTGAAGATAATTTAAAGAAGAAACCCCGAAAATAAGCGATGCAAGCTTTTTCCGGGGTTTTTGTTTTGTTAAATTGTAGTGTTGAAGTACAATAAACATTACAATTTAAGATGCAAAAAGAGCTTTTCCAACCCCAGCTTTATTTAAATCCAAAATGGTACATTTTTAAGGAAACAGAATTAGGCAAGATCTATCAAAGCATACCCTGGGATCGGCTTGGAGAATGTTTGCCTGTAAAAATAAAAGGAGCAGGCGCCCAGCGGTGGTTCAGCAATGAAGGAATGTTTGCCTTAATGTTTTTAAAATCCTATCTGGGCCTAAGCGATGAAAAGCTGATAGAGCGGTTTAACACCGATTACAGTTTGCAGATTTTTTGTGGCAAGCTACTGAACATTAACGAGATAATAAAAGATAAAGGCATAGTAAGCCGGATCAGGGAATACATAGCCGATCATGCCGACTGGCAGGAGGTACAATGGGTATTGATCGATCACTGGAAGCGGGATATGAGCAATTGCCATGTGTTGTTAATGGATGCCAGTTGTTATGAAAGCTATATCCGTTTTCCTACCGATGTGAAATTGCTGTGGGAAAGCTGCCAGTATGTGTATGAAAAACAACTGTTTAAGCTGTGCAAATTGATAGGAACACCTCGGCCCCGGAGCAAATACAATGAGCAGAAACAAAAACAACGTGCCTACGATCGCACCAGAAAGAAAACCTATCAGGCCGGGCGCAAGCGCAAAAAAGCCTTGCTGCATTTATTGGAAAAGGGATTGGGGCAATTTCAGCTATTGCTCAATAGCCATCCTCACATACAGCTCAAAACCGATCAATACAGCTACCTGGCTACCATCAGAAAAGTCCTTACCCAACAACAATTCCTGCAAACTCATCCGGCAAAGGAGCTTAAGAACAGGATCGTTTCCCTGCACAAGCCGTATATACGACCCATCGTAAGAGGGAAAGAGAATAAAAGAGTGGAGTTTGGCATGAAAGTGCATATGCTCCAGGTAGATGGTATCTGCCTCATCGACCAGATGAGCTTTAAGGCCTTTAATGAAAGTACCAGACTGAAAATGAGTGTTTTAAAGCACAAATCTATTTTTGGGGCCTGTCATCAGTTGGGAGCCGATAACATTTATGCAACTAATTCTAACCGCAACTACCTGACCAATAAGCAAATCTTTACCTGTTTCCCCAAAAAAGGCCCTAAAAAACACGCGCCTGCCGAAGAAAAGCTCAGAAGCCTTCTAGCCACCCAAAGAGCCACCGTGATGGAGGGGAGCTTTGGCAGTCAGAAAACCAGTTATGGTTTAAACAAAATAAAAGCAAGAAAAGAAAAAACCGAAATGGTATGGGTCTTCTTTGGAGTAATGACCGCCAATGCCGTCAGGATCAGCAGAAGAAGATCTGAAAGCCCGCCCCTTCAACAAGCTGCCTAAACAGCAAAAAAATTTTTTGGCAGGGAGAAGTGTGCCCATACCTTAAAATCTCAATAAAACCCGCAGATTTATAAACAAAAATTGTACTTTTAAAAGAATAGGTAAACAAGGTTGCGGGCACATTAAATGCAAAAAAGTGAAAAATGAGCTTGGTCTCTTCATAATTCGCTCTTTCCTAATCAATTTTCAGGGATGCCCTTATAAATAAAAATATTCCATTCCTGGTAATTGTCTAAAGATTCATCAAAATTATATCTGGACTATAAGTGATTCACCCTTTTCAAGAAGTAAACCTTAATACAGAAAAAAGTAACAAGTGATATAAATATTTACTTTTTTAAATGTTAAAGAATTTTTCAGACCCGATTTAGGTCTTTGGTGGAACGCTAAATCGTGATTTCAGCCAGAGCACTGTGAAAAAAATCAGAACTCCAATATCTACAAATGAAAAGGGCTAAAAGAACTTTGTAACCACCATAAAAATAATCCTCAAGCTTACAATTATTACCACAATACCAACCACGATCATCATTGCTTTTACCGGCAGTTTTCTAGAGATATTGGCAGCAATCGGGGCGGCAATAACACCGCCCAACAGAAGACCCACAATAATCTGCCAATGAGTAATTCCGATAAAAAATGTAAATGTTAATGAAGAAGATAGTGCTACAAAAAACTCAGTTAAGTTTACTGATCCAATTGTATACCTGGGGTTTCTGCCGTCTGCGATTAGGGTGGAAGAAACGATTGGTCCCCATCCTCCTCCTCCGATTGAGTCAAAAAAACCACCGACTAAAGCCAATGGGCCTATCCTTTTTACTTTTGGCCTTTGCTTTCGGTTATTCAAAGCCTTTCTTATGATTATGACCCCTAAAATCAGAGTGTAACTGGCTACAAATGGCCTGATATAATCATTGTACTGACTTAGATTTGATAAAAGGTAAGCTCCTAGTATTGCACCGACAATTCCAGGGAATAACAGTGATTTGAATAACTTACTATTGACGTTTTTAAATTTCAAATGCAT
>DASPJL010000127.1:0-36676 GCA_035628645.1 Cytophagales bacterium
TTTATTAAGGTGTACATTGAAAAGGAAAATATCCTGGTCATAGAAAATAATCTTCAGAAGAAATCAACACCAGTAGAGTCGACCCAAACGGGACTTCAAAATATTATTAACCGATACAAATACCTCTCGGAAAAGGTGGTGGAAATATTGATTACCGCCAGCGCTTTCAAGGTTTCTCTTCCATTACTTACTTTAGAAAAAAATGACGGCATTAATAATTGAGGATGAAGCGCCTGCTGCCAGAAGGTTAAAAAAACTAATTGAGGAAGTTGAGCCGGAAATAACCATTTTAGGTATTATTGAAAGTGTAGAGGCGGCTGTCCGCTGGATTTCTTCCAACCCTTCCCCGGATGTGTACTTTATGGACATTCAACTTGCCGATGGAGTTAGTTTTGAAATATTCCAAAAAGTAAAAGTAAATGCACCTATCATTTTTACCACCGCTTTTGATGAATATGCCCTTAAAGCCTTTAAAGTTAACAGCATTGATTACCTTTTAAAACCGGTTCAGGCGCACGAATTAAGCCAAAGCATCCTTAAATACCAAGAACTTGTTGGTACCTCGAAATCAATGGATCGGGGAGAGGCACTTCAAAAGTTGCTGGAGGATTATAAGATCAACAAAAAGGAATATAAAACCAGGTTTTTGGTAAAACTTGGCGAAAGGCTTATTCCTATTGATACTTCCGACATAATTTACTTTAAGTCTGAGGATAAATTGACTTTTATCTTTTCAAAGAATGGTAATAAGAATCTTATAGAACACACCCTTGATAATCTGGAGAAAATGCTTGATCCAGTTCATTTTTTCCGGTTAAACAGACAATATATTGCACATATTTCTTCCATTGACACTATCCATAATTATTTTAACGGGAAGCTTAAATTGTTTTTAAAGAACAAAACAAAAGAAGAAGTGATTATAAGCAGAGACAAGGCACCGTTATTTAAGGAATGGCTGGGGCAGTAACCCTCTGTTGTTTTCTATACTGTTTCGATAAAAAAGCGCTCAATAGCTTCCTCTCTAATTTCTGAACCATAACTGTCAAGAAGATATATTTGCAGTATGATGGAAGATTACGATGTTTTCGGAAGCGCAATAAGCGATTATTATCATGGAGAAAAAACGGCCAGAATAACGGTCCACTCGGAGGATTTTGAAGACACATTCATTCTTTGCAGTCAATTGTTCCGAACGGTTGGAAAACTGCCTGATCTGGAAAAAGAAGCGCTTGTACATTGTAAAGGCAAAGTTTTGGATATCGGTGCAGGTGCTGGAAGCCATGCCTTGATATTGCAGGAAATGGGAATGGAAGTTGCGGCTTTGGAAATATCTCAGGAGGCTACAGAAACAATGGCAAAACGAGGTGTAAAAAGAATTATAAATGCCGACTTGTTTTATTTTAAAAATGAAAAGTTTGATACACTGCTTTTATTAATGAACGGAATAGGTTTGGCGGGTAATCTCGCCGGTCTCGACAAGTTTCTTTCTCACCTTAAAGAATTAATGAATCCCGGTGGAATAATTCTGGCAGAATCTTCTGATTTGTTGTTTTCTGCCGATGAAGAAGAAGCCGAGGCTGCCCTCAATGCGGAAGAATATTATGGGGAAGTAAGGTATCAGTTGGAATATAAAGAGAAGCTTGGGAAAGCTTTTAATTGGTTATATATTGATTTCGAATCCCTGAAGCCTTATCTGGAAAAGCACGGCTTCCAGGCGGAGGTATTGTTTCATGATTTTGAAGGCGGATATTTGATGAAAATATGGAATGATAATTTGATAATGAGATAATTTGCAAATGTGGTAATGAGGGAAATGCTAAATGTTAAATTTTGAATGTTAAATGTCGATACTAAAATGACTAATTAAAAAATGTTTATAGTGCAAGTAACAAGCTGAAGGCTGATACCTAATTGCTCAAAACTCATTACCTGAAAAAATGAACGAAATTGTACTTGACCAGGAAGATCATCATTCAAAGCCTTTGATTATAAAAGGAAAGAATCACTTTACCGCTCCGGGAATTTATGCAGGTTATGCGCTGGTTGTAGCCGGAGGAATTGGACTGATCGATTCTTTGTTTTTTTCATTTTCTCTGGTCCAATTCCTCATTACACTTTTTGTTTGTTTTTTAGGCTTGATATTCATTACTACAAAAGAGGGTTTTCTACTAAATTCAGAAAGAAAAAGTTATAAAGATGCTACTTTCTTTTTGGGAAAAGCCTACGGAACCTGGGTGCATTTGCCCGAAATAGAAGCTGTAATAGTTTCTCCTGCCTCCTTTCACTATAAAGTCCAAAATGCCATTACGCCTGAAATGACTTTTAGAGAAGATTTATATAAGGTAATGCTTTATGTAAAAAATGCAGACCGAGGAATTATTATTTCGCTCTTTAAAAGATCAAAGGCGCTGGAAGTTGCAGATACATTAAGTAGAAGACTTAGGGTGCCTGTTGAAGAAATAGTTAATGACTAACGATTGTAAAATTATATATTAAGCACTTAATGCCGAATAACAATTTAGACTGTTGAATATTCCAAGTGTTATACCTCAATTCATCAAAATAAAGACCTAAAGAATGGAAATAAAATAGGATATCCCTGTCTTCACTGATACTTTTCAAGGGTATGAAAAGAACGTAATAAAAGTGTTAAATAGAAATAGGAATTATTTTTTTGACTTGATATCTTCGTTCGTCTTTTTACATGGATATTCCTTTTGCATGAAAAAAAATTACAGGATAGTAACAATACAATTGCTGATTCTAATTGCCCTGTATTGGGGAATTAACCCGACAGTAACGGCACAGAACACCAAACCTTTAGTGGAGAAAAGAACCTCTGTTTCTAATGTAAATATTTCCAGGGCAACCAAAAGAAACTTGCCTTTCAAAAGCCACGCTACGTCGAATACTTTCAGAAAGTGTTTAACTATGGAAGCCGATGCAACACTTCGAAGAAAATATTCTTCCATGCCTTCAAGGGAAACCATGGAAAACGAATTACAAAAAAGAATAAAAGATTATAAAAGGAAACAAAGCCAGTCCCGTACCATGGCGGCGGTATATGTCATTCCTGTGATTGTTCATGTAGTTCACAATGGAGAAGCAGTTGGAAGCGGAGCAAATATTACTGCTGCTCAGGTTAAATCTCAAATCGATGTGCTCAACGAAGATTTTAGAAGGAAAACAGGAACTCCGGGGCATAACACAAATATTATAGGCGCGGATGTGGAAATAGAATTTGCTTTGGCACTTAGAGACCCTCAGGGAAATACACTTTCTGAACCGGGAATACATCGTATAAAAGGTGTAAAAGCGAAATGGGAAAGCTCAGACGAAATCGATGAGGTGTTGAAACCATCTTCTCAATGGGATCCCAACAAATATTTAAATATGTGGACGGTAGACTTTGATGAGGAAACTACAGATGGTTTGCTGGGATACGCGCAATTTCCGGTATTGTCAGGGTTAGACGGATTGGATGACAGGGGAGTAGCAACTACTGACGGGTTAGTGATGAGGTACAATGCGTTTGGAAGGGTAGGAAATCTGATGGGCCCGTTTAACAAAGGAAGAACTACAACACATGAAGTAGGACACTGGCTTGGATTAAGGCACATTTGGGGGGATGAGGAAGATTGTACGGGAAGTGACTTTTGTGAAGATACGCCTGCTGCAGGTAGTCCTAATTATGGTTGTCCAAAGGGAACAAATTCCTGCACGGATACAGGCAATGATATGATTGAAAATTATATGGATTATACGGATGATGCCTGTATGAACATTTTTACCATTGAGCAGAAAGTGAGAATGCGGACGGTGATGGAGAAAAGCCCGCGTAGAAAGGAATTGCTTAGCTCTACTGTGCATATTCCGATAACCGGCGATCAGCCATTAGCCTCTTTTGAAGCAAGTGCGACGGGTGCATGTATAGGCACTGCCATTGACTTTACTGATAAATCAACCAATTTACCCACGGCCTGGAATTGGTATTTTTTTGACATTGATAGCAATGTCGTAGCCACTTCGACCTTGCAAAATCCTTCTTATATTTTTAACGAAAACGGAAGCTATAGCGTAACATTAATCGCTCAAAATGCAAACGGAAAAGACACGGTCCATTTTTCAAACTACCTTACAATCTTATCCAATTCCCCAACAGCTCTTCCTTATTCAGAAGATTTTGAAGGGAATAATTTACTTACAGGCTGGACAGCCTATAATCCTGATAAGGACAGGGAGTGGTATCTAACAGACCAAGTAAGCGCCAATAACATTGGAAGCAGCAGTATATATTTTGATAATTACAGCGAGGAATCAGATCCTACCGGAAAAATAGATCGATTAATTAGCTCGGAAATAGATTTAAGCACCAATACTTTTGCCGAAGTAACCTTTGATGTGGCTTATGCTATGTATGATAAGGGGTATGAAGACACACTGGCTATATATTATTCACTGGATTGCGGGGAAAGTTTTGAACGTTTGTGGGCAAAAGGAGGTGAAAACCTTATCACATCTTTAAATACTATAGATGCTTTTATTCCTGAAACGGATGAATGGAGGAGAGAAAAAGTTTCTTTGGCCTCTTTAAACGGACATTCAAGTGTTTATTTGGCTATTGCCAATATTTCGGGCTGGGGAAATTACCTTTATATAGATAATATTAGTATTCATGTACCAGCGCCTACTGCCAAACCTATTACGAATTTTAATACTACCCAAACGAATGTTTGCTTAGGTTCAACCATCCAATTTAACGATAGTACAGAAAATTCCCCCAGGACCTGGAGCTGGACCTTCGATGGTGGGACTCCCCTTACTTCCTCTGATCAAAATCCTGTGGTTACCTACAACACTCCTGGATTGTATAGTGTTACCCTAACTACATCTAATACAATGGGGGAAAATACAAAAAATGTCACTGACTATATAACAGTTATGGAAAAGCCTGTGTTTTCTATCTCTGCCAATAGTTTGAGCCTTTGTGAAGGGGAGGAGCTTGAGCTTAGTGTAAGCGGCGGGGAAGATTATGAGTGGTTTGACAATAGGGGAATTATAGGCAGCGGGTCGTCAATTACACTTTCCCCGGCATTCACAAATACTTATACTGTAAAAGGAGAAAGTAATGGTTGTCCTGCTGAAGGCTCCATTGAAATTCAGGTTAACCCTGCTCCTTTAAAACCTACCATAGACGTTTCTGATCCGGAAGCAGCTACCTTTATACTTACCTCAAGTGCAGCATCAGGCAATCAATGGTTTTTAGATGGCGATCCTCTTGAAGGCGCCGTAAATCAGGAATATAGTGGAAGTACACCTGGTTCTTATTCCGTTGTTGTTACAGAAAATGGATGTGTAAAAACTTCTGATGCGGTTATACTAACTTCAGATGATGACCTTATTCGAAATTCCGAACTTGTTTCACTTTATCCAAACCCTGCAAATAGTAACCTGATTGTTTTATTAAAAGATCAGCATGCAGAATCCTCAAAAGCGACGCTTTACAATAGCTGGGGACAAAAGCTTTCAGAAGGAAAATTTAGAAGAGAAAATGGTGTGTTAAAAGCGCTGTTTTCGGTAGATAAATATCCATCGGGAACGTATTTTATTGTGGTTTGGAATGGCGTAGATCATTTGACAAGGTCTTTTATTAAAGAATAAATAGGTTTCTTAAAATGAATATTAAAAACTTTCCAAAAATTGACCGTAAATAGAGGGTTAGTTTTGGAGAGTTCTCTTTAGAAGTTAAATAAGCCGTTCTCTCTCTTTCTTTTCTTCTTTCTTTCCTTACGCTCTCTTTTTTGTTTTTCTTTGGCCCTTCTGTAAGCTTCCCAACGTTGCTCCCTTTCCTTGTCCTTCCTTTCAAGTTCCTTTTTGCGCTCTTCATTGTCCTTAGGTCCTGAAAAAATATTATTAAAGAACCGATCCAGAAAGTTGTCCATTTTTTCTTCCTCTATAAAAGATTCGCAATCTAGTTGATCCAGTATCTGAGGCGGAAGAGGAGGGAACCGTGAAGAGGTAAAATTCCTGAAATCTTTATCTCTGAGAAGACTTAACATATATTCGCCCCAAATGGGCAAAGCGGTATTTGCACCTTGTCCAAGCGCCAGGGTCCTGAACCGTACTTTTGGATTTTCGGCGCCTACCCAAACACCTGTTACAAGGTCGGGAGTTATACCTATAAACCAACCATCTGCCTGGTCCTGTGTAGTTCCCGTTTTCCCTGCAATATCTATTTGAAGCCCGAATTGTGACCGAAGCCTGGCACCGCTGCCTTCTTCAATAACGCCTTGCATCAGGTTCAACATGATTTGGGCATTTTGGATGGCCATAGCTTTTTTCCCAAATTCAGGATCTTCCTGTCGCAGGACTTTCCCTTTCCTGTCAAGGATCTTAGTAATGTAGATTGGTTTAACGTGATAACCTTCATTGGCAAAAGTGGTATAAGCGCTAACCATTTCGAACAAAGAAATATTAGCAACACCAAGAGAAATCGAAGGAACCTCAGGTAATTTTGCTGCGATCCCCATTTTCCTTGCCAGTTCAATGGTCGGCTTTATACCAGTTTGCATAAGAATTTGAGTGGAAACAGTATTAACCGAATGTGCCAGTGCTCCTTTCATAGAATATTTTCCTCCATATTGCCCGCCGGCATTTTGTGGCGTCCAGTTTTTATATTCAGGATAGCTGATGAGCTTGTTTTCAAAATAAGTACAAGGTTCAATGCCTTTTTCCAGGGCCGCAGCATATACAATAGGTTTAAAAGTAGAACCTACCTGTCTTTTAGACAATACATGATCATATTTAAAGACCTCGTGATTAATGCCTCCTACCCAGGCTTTTACATATCCGGTTTTCGGTTCAATGGATATTAGTCCGGTATTAAGGAATTTTTGATAATACCTAAGCGAATCCATTGGGCTCATTGTCCTTTTTGTGCTTCCTTTCCAGTTAAACACCTCCATGGCTACCGGTTGTTGGAAAACTTCTTCAATCTCCTCTTCCGAAGCTCCGGCATTTTTTAATTTTTTATACCTGGTAGATTTAACCATGGCATTTTTTAAGATACTGCCATCTTTTCCCCATGGGGATTGGCCTTTCCAGTGGGTCTCAAATTCTTTTTGGAGCAACGACAATCGCCTTCTTACCGCTTTTTCGGCATGTTTTTGCATTTCAGAATTTATGGTGGTATATATTTTTAATCCGTCGGTATAAAGATTTACCGGATCGCCATTTTCCTTTTCTAGCGTTGCACACCATTTTACAAGTTCAAGGCGAAGATGTTCCCTGAAATAAGGCGCCAAACCTTCACTGTGGCTTTTGTAATTATACCTTAAGGTCAGCGGCTTCTTTTTAAGAACTTCTGCTTTTTGAGGATCAAGTTTATTGTATTTCACCATTTGATTAAGCACCACATTCCTGCGAAGTTTTGATTTCTCCGGATTTAGGCGTGGGTTGTAAGTAGTGGTAGCCTTTAACATTCCAATTAGCACGGCTGCCTCTTCAGTTTTCAGGGTTTCTGCATGCTTATCAAAAAAACGAAGGGCAGCACGCTCTATTCCGAAAAGATTTCCACCCAATGGAACAGTGTTTAGATATAGCTCTAGTACTTCTTCCTTATTGTATATAGTTTCAATCCTTCTGGCAATAATCATTTCCTGAAGCTTGTTCACAGGCGTAGTAAAGATCCAGTAATTTTGTCGCGGATATAAGTTTTTTGCCAGTTGCTGACTAATGGTGCTTCCTCCGCCCGAGCTTTCTTCCTGAAGGAGGATTGATTTTATTATAACCCTGGCTAAGCTTCGCGAATCTATACCTTTATGTTCATAAAAGCGGGCATCCTCTGTTGCAATCAACGCTTTTACCACTTCCGGAGAAATGTCCTTATACTCTACATTTGTCCTGTCCTGAATAAAATAGCGTCCAAGAAGTACACTGTCAGAAGAATAAACTTCCGAAGCCACGTTGTTTTGATGCGCTTTTAATTCTTTTTGAGAGGGCATTCTACCTAAAAGCCCTAAATAAACTATTATAAAAAAAAATACACCGATTTTAATTATTAAGAATAAAAACCTCCATCCAATTTTGAAAATATCTATGAGTCCGTTTCTTTTCCAGTCATATTGCTTTATTTCAATTGACTTTTGCTTCCAATAATTCAGGGTGAATTTTTGTTTAATGTTGAGATAAAGCCGGTAAAAGATTTCTTTGATTTTTAGCAGCATATATTTTAAAAATGCTACCATAATATGTCCGATTTTTTGTATCAAATGAATAAAACGTATTTATACTAAATCCATAACCGTTGGTTACAGTGTTATGTCTTTTTGCGAATTTAGGTAATCCGGGAATACTTCTCTTGTTTGAGCTATATAGAACGGATATTGGATGAGTTTTATTGGAGTTACTTGAAACCTCGCCTCCTTGTCATTTTGAAAAAATCTTGATCATTATAAAATTTCATCACTTAAGAATGCAGAACATATTCAAAGACTGACAAACAATTTTTTCCAATACTTCAAACATCTCAAGTTTCTTAACAGAAAGACAAAAGTGGCGGAATTACTTACATTACATATCATGCTTACTAAATACCTGGTCTTTTTCTTAATATTTCCTTTATATTTTATTTGAATAGATACAACATAAAGTGTTGATAATTAAATAAGTAAAATTATACTCTTTCATATTCATCTATATTTTACAATGAGAAATTGCCCTTGCTCGGTAAGCCTTATTTCTTTGTACTGGCGGACTTATCGCCTCGGGAAATATAAATGTTTCTTGCAGACTTGAAGACGCAAAAATTATTGAGTAAAAAATTGGCCGAATGTTACTATTGTCCGTAAAAGTAGAGGCAAAGAAGAATGGTATTGGGAAGTTTAACCAATAAACGGGAGGAACAATAAAACTTTAATCCAATTTTTTAAATACGGAAAAATTAATAAAGCATAAATCTATTCAGACAGAGGAAAAGCGAATATTAAATGAAGTCTCCGATAATAGAATAACCAAACACTGTACAATTTACTAGTGTAAATTTTTTTTTTGAACATGCATTTGAAAGAGGGGTTGAAGTTTAACTTTTTCTATTGATGGGAAGAATAATTTTTATTATAATCATATATAAGTTAAATATTTTAGAAACCCCTTTACTTACATGAAATGATAGCCCCAAAAAATCTTTTCTTTATTCATAGCCAGGTAGTACCTCAAGCTATCGAAACTGACTTATTTAATAAAATTCATCTATTCATTTGAACCCTAAACAAAAATTTATGTCTAAACTTTATCTAATCAAGAACAAATACCTGGTTGTTTTGCTCTTATTTGTAAGCAATCTTGCCTATTCGCAAAATGCTGTTACAGGAAAAGTATTATCTTCTGAGGATAATACTGGTCTTCCAGGAGTAAGTGTTGTAGAAAAAGGAACAACAAATGGTACCGTAACAAATGTTGATGGAGATTTTACCATCTCTGTTAACCCTAATGCTACTTTAGTTTTTTCTTTTGTGGGATTTAAAACGCAAGAAGTAAGCGTAGGAACGCGAACTTCCCTCAATGTCACCCTGGCTACGGATATTGAAGCATTAAGTGAGGTGGTGGTTATAGGTTATGGTAGGCAAGAGAAAAAAGATGTAACAGGATCCGTGGTGTCTTTGAGTCCTAAGGATTTTAATAAAGGAGTAATAAACTCGCCTGAACAATTACTTCAGGGACGTGCTCCAGGTGTTCAGGTAAACCCTTCGAGTGGAGAACCAGGTGCACCAATAATTATTAGAATCAGAGGTGCTGCTTCGCCAAGAGGTAATAATAGTCCTCTATTTGTTATTGACGGTATTCCCTTATCTGGAAATGACGTAAGTGCTGGAACTGCCGATTACGGACAAGGAGTGGGTTCTGCCAGAAATCCATTAAATTTTCTGAATCCAGATGACATTGAAAATATCAGTGTGCTTAAAGATGCTTCCGCCACTGCAATATACGGATCAAGAGGAGCAAACGGTGTTGTTCTTATCTCTACTAAACAAGGAAAAGCAAATCAACCAATGCTTTCATTCTCTGCTTCTGCAAGTGCAAGCACTATTCAAAAAAAATATGATCTGGTGGAAGCAGATGATTTTGTAGCCGCAGCAGTTGCGCAAGGTGGTGATGCTACTGCCGTCGATGAAGGTGGTTCAACAGATTGGCAGGATGAAATACTACGGACAGGTATTACTCAAAATTATAGTATTGCTTATGGTGGAGGAACTGAAGATTCACGATATAGATTTTCTCTGGGGTACATGGATCAGGAAGGAATTGTTGAAACTACCGGATTAGAGAGATTATCCGGAAGATTAAATTCCACTCATAATTTTTTAAACAAAAAATTTCAGGTTGATTTAACACTTGGAGCCTCCCAAATTATAGACCACAATGCTCCTTTAGGAAATAATGCTGGATATGAAGGGAACCTTATTGGAGCTGCGCTGCTTGCAAATCCTACACGACCTGTTAGAAATCCTGATGGAAGTTATGTGCAAAAGAGTAATGATGCCCGAAATTCGGTTGCTATGTTAGATTACATAGATGATAATACCAAATCTATTCGTCTTTTAGGTGGTTTGGCTGCAACTTGGAATATTACTAACTGGTTAAACTTTAAAACTTTTGTTGCTTTAGATAATTCTACTTCTACCAGAAGGGTAAGTATCGATAGAAGGTTGAACTGGAATAATATAGTAAATATAGGAAGGGCATACATATTGAATGTTAATACTCAAAATAAGCTTATCGAAAATACATTCAATTTGAATAAAGAACTAGGTAAGACAAGATTAGAGGCTGTTCTTGGATATTCTTACCAGGATTTTGAGAACAATGGTAATATCATTGAAGCACGTAATTTTCCAAATGATACACTTCCATATAATTATGTTGATAATATTGGTGGTGCAAATAATACAGGTGAAGCAAGAGCATATACAGCTGGTTCCAGTAGAAATGTAGAAAAACTTGTCTCTTTTTTTGGAAGAGTTAATTTGAATTTTGCAGAGAAATTCAATGTTACAGCTACGCTTCGCCAAGATGGGTCCACAAAATTTGGAGAAAATAACAAATGGGGACTTTTTCCTTCCTTTGCTGCCAACTGGGTTTTATCTGAAGAAGAGTTTACTCCTGAATTATTTTCTGATTTGAAATTAAGAGCAGGTTGGGGTATTACAGGAAACCAGGAATTTCCCGGATCGGCCTCTAAAACGCTACAAAGGTATACCAATGACTTGTCTTTAACTGTTATAAACTCTTACAACCCTAATCTTCAGTGGGAGGAAACTAAACAATTAAATGTGGGTGTTGATTTTGGATTCTTTGGTGGTAGACTATTCGGTAGTTTTGATTTCTTTGATAAAGGAACAACTAATTTGATTATCCTGAAAGATTATCCTCAACCAGCATCAGTTGGACAAAGGTATGAAAACATTGGAGGCACTATTAAGAATACAGGTATTGAGCTTTCTTTGGATTATAGAGTACTTGAGGGAGGGGATTTTACATGGGGTATTAATTATAACATGGCTTATGTGCATAATATAGTGAAGGGCTTAGATGCCCAGATTAGCACTGCCCAAGTTAATGGACAAGGTTTGACTGGTGCTTATGCGCAAAGAATTCAAAGTGGTCAATCTATGTATTCATTTTACTTGAGAGAATTTACAGGTTATACGTCAGAAGGATTAGGCACCTATGCGGACAATGAGGCTTTAGGATTTCACGGAGATGCGCTGCCGGACTGGACTTTTGGTTTAACTAATAATTTCGGCTACAAAAATTTCGATGCAAGTATCTTTTTCACTGCTCAAACAGGCTTTATGGTATACAACAATACTGCAAACGCAATTTTCTTGAAAGGTAATCTTAGAAATGGTAAAAATGTAACAAAAGATGTTGCCAGTAGTCCGGAAAGTCCTGCAAATTTTGGTGAAGCGTCCACAAGATTCTTAGAGAAAGGCGATTTTATCCGATTAGCAAATGTGACACTTGGATATAATTTTAATCTTGGTAATACAGGGATTAAGTCTTTGAGACTGGCTGTTACAGGACAAAATCTTTTATTGTTTACTAAATACACCGGTATCAATCCTGAAGTAAGTACCAATGTGCCTCTAAATGGTGTGCCTTCACTTGGAATGGATTATTTAGCTTATCCATCAGCGAGAACATTTACAATTGGTCTTACAGCAGGGTTTTAATTAACACTTTAAATTATTAAAAATGAAAAAATTTAAATCATTTTATAAAATACTCCTTTTATCGTCGGTTTACTTTCTAAGTTGTACAGACTTAACAGATGTTGCAGAAGATGCCATTGTAACAAATGGGCCGGTAGATGCGGGTGCAGGCTCTCCAGAAGCAGTATTAGGAGATGCATATGCTCAATTAAATGGGTTTAATGCAGAAAATAATTTGTTTGGACTTTTGGAAGGTTCCTCTGATGAGTTGGTAGTTCCAACAAGAGGAACCGACTGGAGTGATTTTGGAGTTTGGCGACAAATGCAACAACATACCTGGGATCCAACGCATAGTTTTATTTTTAATGCATGGCAGCAGTTGAATACAGGTACATTCAGAGCGGAACGTGCTATTCAGGTGGCCGGAAGTAATGTAGCAATACTTGCCCCGGCTAGATTTTTAAGGGCTTTTTACACCTATTATTTAGTGGATTTATATGGACAAGTTCCTTACAGAACAGATCTAAATGATCCTGATGAAGTACCTTCTGTTTACACAAGAGTTGAGGCTACAGATCTAATAATTGAAGATTTGAATTATGCCATTGAAAATTTACCTTCATTTGATCCAAACAACCATGGAGTTGCCTCAAAAGAAGCTGCGCAGTTTTTATTAGCAAAAGTTTATTTGAACAAGCCTGTTTTTACTGCAGAAAATCCTGCCGGGCCTTATAACTTTGCTGTTGAAGATATGCAAAAAGTGGTCTCTTTGGCCGATGCAGTAATTGCCTCTGGAAGTTTTTCTTTGACTGATTATTGGGATAATTTTGGCCCAAACAATGGAGCTGAATCTAAGGAGATCGTTCTTGGGAGGATAAATAATCCCGGCGCTCCTATTTCTAATGTTACTAATCGTATTTATAATACGCTTCATTATAGTCAAGGCGGTTGGAATGGATTTTCTACGCTGGCTGATTTTTATAACAAATGGAATGAACCTTCTGTAGGAGGTGATGTTAGAAAAAATTCAGCAGTTCCTGGAATTACAGATCAAAATGGTATACGTGGAGGTTTTCTTGAAGGTCAGCAATATGATAAAGATGGAAATGAATTGAAGGACCGATCTGGGAATCCTTTAGTGTTTACAGTTGAATTAGATTTACTTTATTCAAATGAAAGAAACGGAGTAAGGGTTATTAAATATCTTCCCCCTCCAAATGATCCTGATACAGATTTTGATGAGTCTCAGGCGCCTGGAAATGATTTTATTTTGTTAAGATATGCCGATCTTTTACTAATGAGAGCTGAAGCATTGTTCCGTCTAGGGGATGAAAGTGCGCTTTCACAAGTTAATGAAATCAGAACACAACGTGGTGCTAATGCTCTTACTTCATTATCAGAGCAAGCTTTACTTGATGAAAGAGGATATGAAATGTATTGGGAAGGATGGAGAAGAAATGACCAAATAAGATTTGGAGTATTTTTAGGGGAATGGACTGAAAAACCTGCTTCTCCACCAACCTCAGTTCTTTACCCAATTCCACAAAGAGCTATTGATACCAACCCCAATTTAATACAAAACGAAGGTTATTAATTTCTTTATTAAATATTTGGAAGGCAAGTAGTAAATTTACTTGCCTTCTTTTATTTTCTTTAATTATTTAATTTATGTGGCGAGTTCTACTTTTTGTTCCTATCGTTTTTTTCTCTTGTTCAAAATCCTCTGAAAAGACTGAAAAGGATGGAAATACCCTTTTCAAAAGACTGTCCTCCGATGAAACGGGAATAGTGTTTGAAAATAAGCTTTCCTTAAATGAAGATTTTGATGTTTTCAGATACCGTAATTATTATAATGGAGGAGGAGTAGCCATTGGTGATATAAATAACGATGGACTTACTGACGTTTATCTGACAGCCAATCTTGGGGAAAATAGATTGTTCTTAAACAATGGAAACTGGAAGTTTGAAGAAATTACAAAGACTGCTGGAGTAGGAGGTACTAAAGCCTGGTCAACTGGAGTAGCAATGGCTGACGTAAATGGAGATGGATTATTGGATATTTATGTATGTAATTCCGGTGATATTAAAGGTGACAATAAAGAGAATGAGCTTTTTATAAATAACGGTGACTTAACATTTACTGATAAAGCTAAAGAATTTGGTTTAGCCGATCAGGGGTTTTCAACTCATGCTGCCTTCTTTGATTATGACAAAGATGGGGATCTTGATTGTTATCTTCTCAACAATTCATTCAGACCAATTTCAACACTTGGGTATAGAAATTTAAGAAACACACGTGATTCTTTAGGAGGGCATAAATTATTTAGGAACGATGACGGAAAATATGAAGATGTAAGCGAAGCAGCAGGAATTTACGGAAGTGTTATCGGATTTGGTCTCGGCATATCTATCGGCGATATTAACAGGGATAACTATCCTGATCTTTATATTTCCAATGATTTTTACGAAAGAGATTATCTCTATGTGAATAATCAGGATGGCACTTTTTCAGATAGACTAACTGAAAATATGAATCATATCAGTATGTTTTCAATGGGGGCAGACGTAGCTGATATTAACAATGATGGTTATGTGGATATATTTTCTACTGATATGCTTCCAGAGGATGATAAGCGATTAAAAACAATGACCGCTTATGAAAGTTATGATGTGTATCAGTTGCGTCTTAGAAATGATTACTATCATCAGTATATGAGAAATATGCTCCATTTGAATAAAGGCGATGGTACGTTTACTGAGATAGGACAAATCGCTGGAGTAGCAGCAACGGACTGGAGTTGGGGAGCATTGATCACAGATTTTAATAATGATAGAAGGAAAGAAATTTTTGTCTGTAATGGCATCTATAAAGATGTGATAGACCAGGATTTTCTGGAGTTTATGGGAACTGACGTGAATATAAAAAAGGCTATGGCGGGGGAAGAGATTGATTTTACAGCGTTTGTTGATAAAATGTCTTCTACCAAACTAAGTAATTATATGTATACGCCTTCAAAGGATTTTACTTATAAAAATGTTGCCCTGGAATGGGGATTAAGCGAGCCAAGCTTTTCAAACGGGGCAGCCTACGGGGATTTGGATAATGATGGAGATCTTGATCTTATTGTGAATAATGTAAACCAGGAATTATTTGTTTATAGAAACGATGCAGATAAAATTTTAAACAATAACTTCCTTTCTCTTGAATTCAGGGGTGATAAATCTAACTTTTATGGATTAGGTGCACAGGTTGAAATATTTTGTAAAGGGGAAATTATCTATGTGGAAAACATGCCCATTCGCGGGTTTCAATCGTCCATGGATTACAAAATGGTTGTCGGACTTGGTGATACTAAAACTATTGACAGTATGAGGATTACCTGGCCAAACGATATGAGGCAACTTTTAACAGATGTTGAAACCAATAAAAACATAAAACTCGATATTAAAAATGCTTATATTCCTTTCAAGAAAATACTCAATAACTCAAAATATTTGGTAGAGGATTTTGAGCCAAATGGAGTAGATTTTATTCATAAGGAAAATGAGTTCAATGATTTTGATAAAGACAGGCTCCTTTATTATATGATGTCGACTGAGGGGCCGGCTTTGGCGGTGAAAGACTTGAACAATGACAACCTGGATGACTTTTATATAGGAGGAGCAAAAGAGCAAGCAGGGGCAATATTTATTCAAACAGCCAGCGGTGACTTTAATAAAATTTCTACGAATGCTTTTGAACTTGATTCTGTTTTTGAAGATATTGATGCAGTCTTTTTTGATGCCGATAGCGATGGCGACCAGGATCTTTATGTCGTTAGCGGAGGAAGTGAATTTGATCCTTATGATTTGCATTTGCAGGACAGATTGTACCTGAATACTTCCAGTAAAGGGGCAATTGTTTTTGAAAGATCTAAAGATGCCCTGCCCAGAATTACCCAAAACGGAAGCTGTGTCAGACCATTTGATTTTGATAAAGATGGTGACCTTGATTTGTTTGTCGGTACAAGAGGTATACCCCGCTATTATGGAATGCCGGCTGATCAATTCATTTTAGAAAATGATGGAAAAGGAAAATTTAAAGATGTAACTAAAGTGATTGCTCCGGGACTTGCAAAGTTAGGAATGGTAACGGATGCTTCATGGGCAGATATCGATAATGATGGGTTAACTGATCTTGTAATGGTTGGAGATTGGATGCCTCTGACGGTTTATAAAAATGATGGGAAGACATTTAAGAAATTAGAAAATCTACCGGGCCTCGAAAACACTGAAGGGTGGTGGAACTGCTTAAAGGCCGCAGACCTTGACAAAGATGGTGACATTGATTTTATTGGAGGAAATCATGGCTTTAATTCAAAATTTAAAACATCTCCAGACTCTACCTTGTCATTGTATGTAAGTGATTTTGATAACAATAGCTCAGTTGAAGCAATATATGCTTTTAATCAGAATGGCAAAGATTATCCAATTATTGCCAAACAAGACCTTGTTAAGCAACTTCCTTCTTTAAAGAAACAACTTTTATATTATAGGGATTATCCAGGAAAAGCTATGACAGATGTATTCAATACCGAACAACTTGAAAAAGCTTTGGTATTGCGGGCATCTTCATTGGCCACTACGGTTTTTATCAATGAAGGCAGTAAAGGATTTAGCGCTTTAAATCTTCCATTAGAAGCCCAACTATCCCCTGTTTATGGCATAGAAGTAACAGATCTTAATCATGACCAAATTTCCGATATAATATTAGGAGGAAATTTATATTCTGTTAAACCGGAAGCTGGAAGATATGATGCTTTGAAAGGATTGATTTTAACAGGCGATGGAAAAGGAGGGTTTAAATCAAATTCTTCTCAACAATCTGGTTTGAATGTGCCAGGGGAAACAAGAGATATTAAATTTATTTCGGGCAAAGGATCAAATTATATACTTTTTGCTAGAAGCAATCAATCTTTAAAATTTTATAAGATTAAATGAAGCGATTAAGTTTTTCATATTCCATAGTAATAATCTTCTCTCTGTTTGCTTTTTCAGGTTGTCAAAAAACAAACGACAAAAAGCTATTTCGCCTTTTGTCATCCGAAGAATCAGGGGTGGATTTCAAAAATCAACTTACTGAAACAGTAGAGTTTAATATATTCAAATACATGTATTTTTATAATGGAGGAGGCGTAGCAATTGGGGATGTAAATGGAGATAATCTGCCTGATTTATATTTTTCTTCTAATCAGGAGTCAAATAAACTTTATTTAAATCAGGGTAATTTAAAGTTTAAGGATATTACCGAAGAAGCCGGAGTGGAAGGATACAAGGGCTGGACTACCGGAGTGAATATGGCAGATGTAAATGGTGATGGCAAACTGGATATATATGTATGTCATCTTGGGGATTATGAAATATACAAAGGCAAAAACCAATTGTTTATCAATGAAGGATTAGATGAAAATGGGATTCCCAAATTTGCTGACCGGGCTATGGAATATGGCCTTGATCTTGTAGGGTTTTCAACTCAGTCTGCTTTTTTTGATTACGACCTGGATGGAGACCTCGATATGTATATGCTTAATCATTCGGTTCATCAAAACGGAACTTTTGGGAAGGCGAGTCAGAGATATCAAAAACATCCTTTGGCCGGCGACAAGCTCATGAGAAATGATGAGGGAAGGTTTATTGATGTAACGGATAGCTCGGGCATTTATGGAAGTGTTATCGGTTATGGTTTAGGTATTGCCATAAGTGATATAAATCTTGATGGATTGCCTGATATTTATATTGGAAATGATTTTCATGAAAATGATTATTTATACATCAATCAGGGTGGTGGAAAGTTCAAAGAATCTCTTGAAAGTGTAATCAATCATACAAGTAGATTTACCATGGGATGTGATATAGCCGATTTTAACAACGACGGTTTTGTTGATATTGCCTCCATGGATATGCTTCCCGAAGATCCAAAGATCTTAAAAGCATCTGGCGGAGAAGATCCCTATGACGTGTTTAATTTTAAATTAAATTATGGTTATGCCCATCAGTATGCTAAAAACTCCCTTCAACTTAACCTTGGCAATGGGAAATTTAGTGAGATCGGGCTTTTCGCAGGAGTTGCCGCAACGGATTGGAGCTGGTCCACATTATTTGCAGATTTTGACCTGGATGGTCGTAAAGACATTTTTATTTCCAATGGTATTCCCAGAAGATTTAACGATCTTGATTATGTAAACTTTATTTCCCACGACAATATTCAATACAAGCTTTTGGATGAAAATTTAACTGACAAAGAACTGGCTTTGTCGGAGAAGATGCCAAAGATCAAATTACAGAATTACCTATATCATAATAATGGCGATACTACTTTTGTTAATAAATCATTGGATTGGGGTTTAGAACAACCTTCCTATTCAAATGGTACAGCCTATGCTGATCTTGACAATGACGGCGACCTTGATTTGGTAATAAATAATATTGAAGACAATGCTTTTATTTATGAGAACCTGAAAAATGCAGAGAAGGAAGGCAAGGAAAATGGATATTTGAAAGTAAAACTAACTGGTAATGCAGGAAATCAATACGCTATCGGAGCAAAGGTTTTTATTTATCAGAAAGGTAAAGTACAAATGCAGGAATGTTTACCAGTAAGAGGTTTTCAAAGCAGTATAGATTATCCAATGATATTTGGCTTGGGAAATAATTCACTGGTAGATTCTCTGATTGTTATTTGGCCTGACGCTTCATTTCAATTATGGAAAAATATAAAAGGGAATCAAACATTAATATTAAAGCAAGATACAAGCTCAGCTAAATTCGATTATTCTATTTTTCATAAATCCTCCCCTGTTTTAAAGACGATAAATATTGATTCAATTGGGATCCATTTTCAACATAAGGAAAATAAATTTGTAGAGTTTTCGAGAGAGTTTTTACTTCCTCATATGTTATCTGCTGAGGGACCTGCTTCTGCAGTCGCCGATATAAATAGCGATGGACTTGACGATATATTTTTGGGTGGGGCAAAATGGCAATCTGGCGAAATATATCAACAAAATAAGGAAGGACGATTTGTTTTAACCAATCAGCCGACCCTTTGGAATGACAGTACATTTGAAGATGTCGATGCTATATTTGAAGATGTGGACAATGACAATGACGTTGATCTTGTGGTTGTAAGTGGAGGAAATGAATTTAAAGGAACATCAGAGTTTCTTAAAACAAGACTTTATTTAAATGATGGCAAAGGATATTTTTCCAGGTCAACTCATTTTCCAGACCTTTTTATTACCGGTTCCTCTGTTGCCTCATGCGATTATGACAAGGATGGAGATATAGACCTTTTCATCGGTACCAGAACCATTCCATGGAAATATGGACAAAGGCCAGACAGTTACTTACTTGAAAATAATGGAAAAGGCATTTTCAAAGATGTAACTTCTCAAAAAGCTCCTGCTCTTCAAAAATTGGGCTTTATCAAAGACGCAATTTGGACAGATATAGACAACGATCAGTATGATGACTTGATTATTGCAGGGGAGTGGATGCCAATAACGATTTTAGCAAATGACAAAGGTAATTTACGACCTTTAGCAGTCCAAGATAATGGATTGGATAAAGCGTATGGATTTTGGAATAATATAATTTCAGAAGACTTTGACGGCGACGGAGATCAAGATTTTGTTGCAGGAAACTTAGGATTAAACTCCAAACTTAAGGCGTCTTCAGAAAAACCTGTTTCCATGTATGTAAAGGACTTTGACAACAATGGAAGCCTTGATCAAATACTAACGTATTATATAAATGGAAAGGAATATCCCTTTCATACAAAGGATGAATTAACCAAGCAATTGCCGGGTTTAAAGAAGAAATATTTATCTTATAAAAAGTTTTCGGAAGCTTCCTTTAATGATATTTTCAGTAAAGAAGACTTAAAAGGAAGTGAAAGGTTTTTAGCAAATAGTTTTGAGAGCGCTTATATCGAAAACCTTGGGAATAACAAATTTAAAATGATTCCCTTACCCAAAGTTGTTCAGTTTTCACCGATAATGTCTTCTGTGGTTTTTGACATTAATAATGATAGCCGACCCGATCTTATTACAGCCGGAAATTTTTATCCTACAAACATCCAAATGGGAAGGTATGATGCCAGTTATGGAAATGTTTTGATGAATAACGGAACGGGTAGCTTTAAACCGATGAGCCCTTCGGAATCAGGGCTTTCAGTAACAGGAGAAACAAGGGCAATCCGACCTGTAATGATTAATGGAAAGAAAACAATGCTTTTTATCAGAAATAATGATAACCCCCTTGCCATTCAACCTAAAAGCAATTCTTTTAATATTGTTACAATAAATTAGCTTCTAAATTATGAGAATTATATACATTTCTTTTGTCACCTTTCTTTTGGTTTCTTGCTTTTCTTATGAAACAAAAGATTGGAAACCACTGGCCAATAATCCCGACTATATTCACCGGTCAGTTAAGGAGATTACAGATATTATTGTTCATGATATATTTTCTCCACCGGTAGCCAGCCGTATTTATGCCTATGCTACAATTGCAGGTTACGAAGCAGCCATTCATGATAACCCAAAATATATTAGTATGGCGGGTCAGTTGCATGGTCTGCAACCTTTGCCCCAACCTGAGCAGGATAAAATATATTGTTTCCCGCTAGCCTCCGTTCATGCTATTCTTACCGTGGGTAAAGCGCTGGTGTTTTCAGAAAAAACAGTTGATGACTTTCATAGTAAAATGATGGAAGAGTTTAAACGTTCGGGTATCCCCGATGAAGTTTATGATCGATCAATTACATTTGGCAAGCAGATTGCTGACCATATTATTGCCTGGTCTTCAAAAGACAATTACAAACAGACCCGATCTTTTCCTAAATATTCTATAAGTGATAATCCGGCTGAATGGAAGCCCACCCCTCCAAGCTATATGGATGCTATAGAACCGCATTGGAATAAGATAAGGCCATTTGTAATAGATTCAGCTAGTCAATTTAACCCGGTACCTGCTACAGCTTTTTCTACAGATCAGAGCAGTCAATTTTTTAAGGAAGCCATAGAAGTATATGAAATAGGGAAAAATTTAACAGACGAGCAGATGGAAATTGCAAACTTCTGGGATTGCAATCCATATAAAATGAATGTAATGGGACATGCCATGTATGCCACAAAAAAAATTTCTCCCGGGGGACATTGGATTAATATTGTTCGATTGGCGTGCAAAAAAGTTAATGCCGATCTTATTGAAGCTTTAGAAGCCTATGCTTGTCTTTCAATAACCCATTCTGACGGTTTTATAAGTTGCTGGGATGAAAAATTCAGAAGTAAAGTAATCCGTCCGGAAACATATATTAACCTTTATATTGATGAAAACTGGGTGCCGCTTTTGCAAACCCCTCCTTTTCCTGAATATACCAGTGGACATAGTGTTATTTCTTCAGCTTCTTCAGTTATGATGACCAAACTGTTTGGGGAAAATTTTGATTTTGCCGATTCCACTGAACTTGAGTTTGATTTGCCTGTTCGACATTTTAAATCATTCAGACATGCAGCAGACGAAGCTGCCATTAGTCGATTCTATGGCGGAATTCATTACATGCCTGCCATTAAAAACGGATTTTTTGAGGGTAAGGAACTTGGAACCTTTATTTTACAAAATTTGAAAACGAGGAAAGAGGATCTGGTTGCAGCAAAGTAAGCTTTTTTTAGAATACGATTCCTTTAAGCATCATTCATATTTTATAAGGGAGGAAAGATAGAAAATACTATTCCTCCCTTTTTTCATCTTACCCCATCAAAAATCCTTTCATATTTACTTTATATTTTGTTTGATGGACAAATACTTAAGGTGAATGTAGTCAATGTGTTATGTGCTTTTGTACTTATTAAAATCTATATTTTGAAGGGAGAAATTGTTACTCATTTCCTTTCCTTCTTTCTTTGTTACATGCTTTATTATTGACACGGCAGAATGCTCAATACTAATGCTGATTTAATAAACCAGGAATTTAATAAGTAAAATACCTTCTCATTTTTAATTAAATAGGTCTCATGATTTTTTGAGACCTTTTTTTATTAAATAAGAAAAGTGAAAGAAAATATGAAATTGTTCTAATCAACGATGGGGAGTATTCAAGAAAATACAATAAACGTTCAGAAGGCCTTGAGAAAAATAGGTCTATTTCTTGAAACTTATTATCTTGGTTGGAGATATGAGAAAGAGTATTTTATTTTTAACGGCTTTGCTGGCGAGTTCACTTGCTTTTTCACAAAATAAGGTGGACAGTTTGATTCACGAGTTGGATAAGATTATAGGGCAAAAGGAGCAATTTCAAAAACAGAAAAATGAAAAAATTCAATCTTTTAAAAGACTCTTAGAAAAGGATAAGCAGAGAGTAAATCTTAATTTCAGATACGAAGTTTATAATAAAATCTACGAAGAATATAAATCATATATTTATGATTCAGCTTTCTATTATGCCGACAAACTGCTCAATACTGGCTATCAATTAAAGGACGAACCCAAAATCAATCATGCCAAGGTAAAGTTAAGCTTTACTTTACTTTCGACGGGAATGTTTAAGGAGGCCCTGGACACATTGACTTCCATAAAAACGCCTCAAACTATGCCAAATGCTGTCAGAGCAGATTATCTCTCCATATTTGCACGTACTTATTATGATATGGCTGACTATGCTTCAGATAAGCATTTCGTACCCATTTATAATGAAAAAGGAGATGAATACCTTGATCCTGCTTTTACTTTGGTTGAAAAGGATTCTCCCGAATACCTTTCATTACTGGGGCTTAAGTATATGAGAGGAAAAGAAATTGATGAGGCTATTGCTACTTTTACCCAATTGCTCAATTATAAGCTCTCCGACCATCACATCGCTGTTGCTGCATCTAGTCTGGGATATATTTACAGGTTAAATAATCAGGAAGAAAAAGCGATGGAAATGCTCGCCATTGCCTCCATTTCTGATATAAGATCTTCCATAAAAGAAACGGTGGCTATGAGGGAATTGGCTGAATTGCTTTATAAAAACGGCGACATAAAACGGGCTTATAAATATGTAAACCTCGCATTGGAAGATGCTTATTTTTATAATGCCAAGCACAGGAAAATTCAGATTTCCAATATCCTCCCGATTATTGAAGGAAAGCAGTTGGAAATGGTAGAGCGGCAAAGAGGCCTTCTTTTGTATTATTCGGGAATTGTAACTTTATTGACAGTTCTGGTTATTGTTTTTGCCGTTATCATTCGAAACCAATACAAAAAGCTTAAGCAAGTAAAAACCAGTCTGGCCGAATCGCACCAAAATCTTCAGAAGATCAATAATAACCTTCAGGAAGTAAACAAAATCAAGGAGGAATATATTGGACATTTCTTTAATTCTATCTCCGATTATATTGAAAAGATTGAGAAGTTTAAGACGAGCATCAGCAGGAAGGTGACCGCCAAGAAACTCGATGATATTTATGATATTGTAAACAACATCAATGCCCATCATGAAAGAGAAAGATTGTATTCAAGTTTCGATTCTATATTTCTTAAAATTTTTCCGGGCTTTATAGAAAAATTCAATACTTTATTCAAAGAAGAAGACCATTTCACCTTGGGAGACAAACAACCATTAACCCCTGAACTTAGGATCTTCGCACTTATCCGGCTTGGGATCAGTGAAAATGAAAAGATAGCAAAAATCCTGGGGTACTCTGTCAACACGATCTACACATACAAAACCAGGATAAGAAATAAATCCATCGTTCCGAATGATGAGTTCGAAAAAAAATTAATGGAGATTCGAGGAGTGTAATTGCTTTCAGAATCCTTTTTTTTTGCAATTATTATTGCAATTGGAAATTTTAAATTCCCAGGACAAACCTCATCCCCACTCTTTATTAGGATCCATAGAAATCTTTGTCTTAAATTCTTTATTTTTTTTAAGAAATAAATGCAAAAATCCATGTTAAATTCAGAAATTTAAATAAACATATAGTAAGTAGATATATGGTTAGGTTTTTTTTGTGGGTTAGCTTATTTTATTTTATCGGCGGAGAGGATAGTTCTGAAATAAAAAACATTGAATTCAAAAAAACGTCCTTATCCTTTCATTCTCAGGAGAATGTTTTTTCTGTGGACAAAAGGCAAGACAGCTTAGTTATCGGAAAAACTAAAAACGATAACGAGAGGTCGACTTATAATCTCCCACCAAAAATTAAGTTTAAGCAAATCGGTGCACAGCAAGGGCTTTCTCAGGGGCATGGGGTATCTATTTTCCAGGATAGTGAAGGCTTTATGTGGTTTGGGACTATGGAAGGTTTAAATAAGTATGACGGCTACAAAATAACAGTCTATCGTAATAGTTCTAAAGACTCAGCTCTTTTAAGTAACAATTTTATCACCTGCATTTATGAAGATCGTGAGGAGAATTTATGGATAGGTACCAGAGATGGGCTTGATCGTTATAATCGCGCAACCGATAAGTTTATTCATTATAAAAATAACCCTGAAAACGCAGGAAGCATTAGTAACAATAACATTCATGGTATTTATCAGGACCGAAAGGGTAACCTTTGGATAGGTACAAATGGAGGAGGGTTAAATTTATATCATCCAAAAGAAGATAAATTCACGAATTATAGGCCAGACCCAACCAATCCTGAAAGTATAAGCGATAGTTTTGTGAACTGCATTTATGAAGACACAAAAGGAAATCTATGGGTTGGAACCGGTCGCGGAGGACTTAATCTTTTTGACCTTTCCAGCCAATCTTTTAAATCCTATAAAAAAGAACCTGGTAATCGTTCAAGCTTAAGTAGTAATAACATTACAATGATTTTAGAGGACCACGAGGGAAATTTATGGGTGAGCACATGGGGTGGGGGACTTAATTTGTTCGATTATAAAAAAAATAAATTTATTCATTACAGACATTCTCGCAGAGATTTTAAAAGCATAGGAAGTGATATTATTTATTGTATACTGGAAGACAGCAAGGGGAATTTATGGGTAGGAACTGAAAATGGTGGATTGAATTTATTTAATCCTGATTCCAATGGTTTTATTCGTTACACGCATAACATTAATGATCCGAATAGCCTTACTAGTAATACAGTTTCGGCTTTACATGAAGATAAAAGCGGAACACTCTGGGTAGGGATCCATCGGGGAGGAATTAATTTTTTTAATATTGACGAACAGAAATTCAGACACTACTATCAGGAAGCAACAACACATAGCCTGAGCGACAATAATGTCAAAAGCTTTTGGGAGGACAAGCAAGGACAGGTTTGGATAGGAACTGACGGAGGAGGATTAAATGAATTCAATCGAAAAACTGACACTTTTAAGCATTTTGGGAGAGAACCGAATAATCCTAAAAGTATTACTTCAGATGTAATACTCTCTATTTTAGAAGATAGTCAGGGTTATTTATGGTTGGGGACATGGAATGGAGGGCTGAATAAGTTTATTCCAGAAGAGAATAACTTTATCCATTACTTTAATCAACCAGGGGACAGCACGTCTATTAGCTCCAATAAACCCGGAGTTTTGTTGGAAGACAAAAAGGGAAACCTTTGGATTGGGACTTACGATGGAGGATTGAACCGATTCGATAAAAAAAGTCAGAAGTTTTTTCGGTTTCAGCATGATCCGAATAAAACGAATAGTTTACGTAGCAATCAGGTCAGGGCCATTGCAAAAGATAAAGAAGGGAATTTATGGATAGGCACTGATAAAGGACTTGACTTTTTAGATACTTCAACCAATAATTTTGTGCATTTTAAGTCAGATGCCAAACTACCCGGAAGCCTCCAGGGTAAGCAAATTAATGCTCTTCTTGCAGATCATAATGATAATTTATGGGTAGGTACCCGGCATGGATTGAACTTTTATGACCGGAAAACTAAAAAGTTTACCGTATTTTCTGAGAAAGAGGGCTTATGCAATAATGCTGTTCAAGGTATTGTCGAAGATGAACGTGGAAATCTTTGGATAAGCACATTAAACGGTTTATCTAAATTCGATCCCGTTCGAAAAGTATTTAAAAATTTCAATGTTTCTGATGGATTGCAAGGGAATGAATTCGTGCAGAACGCATGCCTTAAATCTAAAAATGGAGAACTATATTTTGGGGGTATTAATGGGTTTAATGTATTTTATCCGGATAGCATCAAAGATAATCCCTTTATCCCACCGGTTCACCTAACAGGTTTTGAATTATTTAATAAGCCGGTAATTGCAGGAGGTAAAGATTCTCCCTTACAACAGTCTGTTAGCCAAAGTGAAAGCATTACCCTTTCCTATAGTCAATCGGTAATATCCTTCGAGTTTGTAGCCTTAAATTATATTTCTCCTGAAGAAAACCAGTATGCTTACCAATTGGAAGGATTTGATGAAGGATGGAATTATGTGGGCAATCATCGAAAGGCTACTTATACAAACCTGGATCCCGGGCAATATATTTTTAAAGTAAAAGCTTCTAACAATGATGGAATCTGGAATGAGCAAGGTACTTCCATCCAATTAATTATAACTCCTCCTTTCTGGAAGACCAAATGGTTTTTAGCGTTGTCAATATTTTTAACCTTAGGTTTAGTGTGGGTAACAGTTAAAATCAGAACCAAGCATATTACTGGACTCAATCGAAAGCTTGAGGCTAAAGTAAAGGAAAGAACACTCCAAATAGAGGAGCAAAAGCAAGAAATATCTTCACACCTTGATAAACTTCAACAGTATTATCAGGAAATAAACATTCAGAAGGAAGAGTTGGAGCAAAAGGTTACTGAAAGAACACAGGAATTACAGGCCAACAATGAGGAACTCCTTCTTCTGACAAATGCATTGCCGGTCTTAATAACATATGTTGATCAGGAACAGAAATATCGTTTTAATAACAAAGCTTATGAAGAATGGTTCGGTATTCCACGAGCTCAGGTTTATGGCAAACACATTTCAACAGTGATGGGGAAAATAGCTTATGAAAAGATTAAAGGTTTGGTGGAAAGAGCATTGGCAGGAGAAGCTCTTCATTCCGAAACATGGCTGTATTTCCCCAACCTCGGCAATCGTTTTGTTTCCATTGATTATATTCCTCATAGGCAAGGAGATAAGGTAAATGGCTATTATGCACTGGTTTCAGATATTACTGAACAGGAGAAAATAAAGCAAGACTTAAAAAACGCATTGGAGGAAACTCAGCAGGCAAATGAAGAGTTAAGAAGGACCAATGTAGATTTAGATAACTTTGTTTATACTGCTTCCCACGATTTAAAATCACCTATTGCCAATCTGGAAGGGATCACCAATTTTTTATCCCGAAAATTGGATGCAAAACTGAATGAAGAAGAACGAGAAGTGCTGGTAATGATTCACGCTATGACAACAAAGTTAAAAGCGACAATTGGAGATCTTACGGAAATTTCCAAAGTGCAGAAAGACCTTGACCAAGCTGCTGAACCTATATATTTCGATTGTATTATGAAGGATGTCCAGGCAGACCTTGACCCTTTGATAGCAGAGGCAGACGCAATCATCACCACAAACTGGGAAGAAAAAGAAATTTATTATGCACGTAAAAATCTTCGCAGTATTTTTTACAACCTTATAGGTAACGCGCTGAAGTATCGCTCACCTGACCGGACTTTACAAATATTTATCAGAACTTACCGTGAAGGAAATGAAATTGTTTTAATCGTAAGGGATAATGGTTTAGGCATGGCTCCCTTTCAGGTTTCAAAATTGTTTACAATGTTTAAACGATTTCATACCCACGTGGAAGGTACAGGAATAGGCCTATATATAATCAAAAGAATTATAGAAAATTATGGTGGACGCATAGAAGTGGAAACCGAGCTCAATAAAGGCACTGAATTTAAAGTGTATTTTCGCAGTGTTTCATAATACCCAGCCATTGAAGGGGTACAATACCTCATTTTAATTCTATTCTTCTCTATATTTTTAGAATTCAAAGTTTTGTTAAATATTTATAAAGCAAATGCTTACGGCTCATCAACCAGGTAAAACTCTATATTCTTATTTCCATACCTTGATATTTATCCATTCTTTAGATTCTTTTACATAACATAGTGCAATTATTTAACCCTTAAAAACTTATGAAAATACTTCTGCCTCTTAATATTCTCCAAAGCGATTAATTTTTTGCTCGCTTCTATTTCATCATAATCACTATTCTTTATCTTAAGTATGAGAACCTAAGAAAGGATTAGTTTCATTATATAATCATTTGATTAAAATGTCGAATGAATATTGATCTATTATAACTTAAAGTAAACCCTTATGAGAAAAAGAATTACAAACCTGCTGATATTCATGGTATTTGGCGTGTCTGGACTATTGATGGCTCAGCCTGCTCAGGTTCCCAAAACCAATCCTACAAAAGTTTATATGCACTACATGCCCTGGTATGATGCACCTGAAAATCCTGTGGCCGGAGGCAATTATAGTTGGGGTTGGCATTGGACCATGAATACCAGGAATCCGAACATTATAGATGGATCCGGAAAACGCCAGATAGCTTCTCATTATTATCCTATAATTGGCCCTTATGCCAGTAAGGATCCTCATGTAGTAGAATATCATTTATTGTTGATGAAGCTATCGGGAATAGATGGTGTGTTGGTAGATTGGTATGGATCGGAAGGAAGCAATCCTGATGTAGGAAGCTTACTTACAAATTCCAATGCATTGATCGACCGTACTGATGAAGTCGGGATTAAGTTTGGATTGATCATGGAGGATCGCTTTTGGGGTTCCATTCAGAATGGGCGGAACAGCATGGCTTATGCCCGGAATAATTATTTCAACAGATCCCATTTTATCAGACATGGAGCAGGTAACGATCCTCTTGTTGGAATTTTTGGTCCTATTACCTATCAGTCTCCAAGTCAGTGGTCCGATATTCTTTCATATGCCGGAGAAGATGTTGAGTTTTTACCTTTATGGTATGAATCGGGAGATGGAGGTTCAAGCGCTGACGGAGAATATGCCTGGATTTACAGCGATTATTTATCCGGCCTTACAAATTTTTATGCCAATAGGGCGACCGGTTTAAAAACCGCTATGGGAGTAGCTTATCCTGGTTTCCATGATTACTATGTAGAAGGAGGATCGGGATCCAGTTATTTTTATATTCCGGAAAATAATGGCGCTACGCTAAATGAAACTTTGAATACTTATGATCAATATAAGGGCAATCTTGATTTCCTTCAGTTGGCAACCTGGAATGACTTTGGTGAAGGAACTATTTTTGAACCTACCCTGGAAAATGGCTATAAATATTTGGTAAGAATCCAGCAGTATACAGGTGTGCCTTATACTGAAAATGACCTTAAACAAGTGCACCGGTTGTTTACACTAAGAAAAAAATACTTAAATGACGGAACAAAGCAGTCACAATTAAACACAGCCTTTAATCACTTTGTAGCTCTAAGAATCAATGATGCGGTAGCGGTAATGAATAGTGTGGATGGAGGAACACCGCCACCACCGCCTGCTGCCATTGCTATTCCAGGTACTATGCAAGCCGAAAGTTATTTAGCGATGAGCGGCATCCAGACTGAAACTACAGCAGATGCAGGTGGAGGAACAAATGTAGGTTGGATTGATGCCAACGACTGGATGGATTACAATGTGAACGTTACAACTTCGGGTACTTATAATGTCAGTTTCAGAGTCTCCAGCGGTGTAAGTGGCGGGCAATTGCAATTAAGAAAAGGAGGCACTACTTTGGCCTCAATTACAGTTCCTGGTACAGGTGGATGGCAAAACTGGACTACGGTTACGGCTACCGCAAATTTAACAGCAGGATCCCAGACATTAAGATTACATGCAGTTACCAGTGGTTATAATATTAACTGGGTTAGGTTCGAAACAGCTTCTGCTCCACCACCACCATCTGCGCCAATCCCGGGCACCATTCAGGCTGAAAATTACAGTGGAATGAATGGAGTCCAAACTGAAAATACTACTGACGCAGGAGGTGGCTTGAACGTTGGTTGGATTGATGCTAACGATTGGATGGACTATAATGTAAATGTGGCTTCTTCAGGCACATATAATGTGAAGTTCAGGGTAGCAAGTGGTACAAGTGGTGGCCAGTTGCAATTAAGAAAAGGTGGAACCACCCTGGCTACGATTACTGTTCCCGGTACCGGTAACTGGCAAAACTGGACAACCATAAGCACTACTGCCAATTTATCTTCAGGAACCCAGACATTAAGACTATATGCTGTTAGCGGAGGTTATAATATAAACTGGATAGAGTTTGCAACAGGAAGCACACCGCCTCCTCCATCAGGCACTACTTATTATATCAAAAACCGCTGGCAGAATAATTATCTCTATGACGACAACAGTCAGGTAAGGTATGGCACTGCTCCAACAAGTAATAATAATTACAAGTGGGAACTGGTAAACTATAATGGTCATACCCGGATTAAGAATACAGGTTCTGGTAGATTTATGAATATCGAAAACCAATTGAGCTATGTTGAAAGCACATCCCTTCCCGAAACTTTCTACAGCGGATACTGGGTAATTGAAGATTATGATGGCCACAAAAGAATCAGAAATGAATGGCAAAATACCTACCTCCATGAAGAGAATCTAACAGGATTTGCCCAATGTTCGGCTATTAGCGCAGGAGCATGGAGTAATCAATGGTTGCTTGTAAATTCAAGTACATTCAGAATTGGCAGACCTGAAGCGCTAAATGATCAGAAAGGATTACAAGTTTATCCTAATCCGGTGATTACTTCCCTTAATATTAAAATAGATGAAAGTGATAAATTTCATACCCTTTCCCTTACAAATTCGCAGGGAAAGGAAGTGTTGAGAAAGAAAGTGGAAGGCGAGCAGCACGACCTCGATTTATCGAGTGTAACTGAAGGAATATATATACTGAAACTTGAAGGTGCGTCCTCCACAAAATTTATTAAGGTATTTAAAAAATAGCTTTCATATAAAGGGTTTAAATTGAAATGGCTGTCCGGCAAGGACAGTCATTTTTTTTTTGAGAAGGAAAATCGTTTTATTTTAGATGTAGTATATGTATTGCGTTAGCTTTTTTTTTTGCTAATATCAATTTTGAACGAAGATTAGAATTTAAGAGTTAACTGAAAGTCAATAATTCAAAAAGCCAACCTCTGCTCACCTTAAAATAATACCAATTATACCTACACCGAAGGAAGACCGAACCTACACCGAACCTACAGCGAAGGAAGACAATAGAGCTATTTTGGAAAGAATCATGGAAAAATACAAAATATTAGCGCTTGAATTAGTAAAACACTTTACACGCGAGCAAAAATTAAAATCAAATTTATTAACAATATGATTGGATGAATACAGTAAACTATCTATTCTAAGTTAAGGTGGTTTTGAAAAGGCATTAAGCATACCTGTTGAGCACGTTCATTATCATATTTTGATGTCTGGTGTTTTACGGCTCTTTCTCAGGAGATGTCAAGTTGTATATAAATCTTGTCAAATCTTTTAAAGAAGAAAAGAGAGTCAAAATTATCAGTTTAGGCATCGATAGGCCTTTATATTTATCCTATATTTTTGACAGATTGAAATAGTATAATTATATGTAAATCAAATAATTAATAAATATGCGATATCTGTTGATCTATATTTTAAATGTAAAAATTGACCTTGGCGGGAATGCCTACTTTCTTTGTTTATCGAATTCAAAAGGGTTTTCCTGAAAATGGAAACATTAATAATTAAATAACCTAATCTCCTTATTTATGTATGCAAAAAGATATACCAATTTCCATTCAAAGATAGAGAGGCTCCTAATCAAGGGATAAGGCATTTCAACGGATGTACCTCGAATAGAAATACACTTTAGTTAATAATCACAATCTCCATATAATATAATTATACTATGAAGAAAATTTTACCACTGGTGTTGTTTTCAATGTTAATTTTTACAGGATTTTCTGTAAAAGGAAACATACTTTTCCAGGACGACAATCAGAATGCAGTAGTGAATGGTCAGGTAAAAGATGATGTTAGTGGCGAGGGTTTACCAGGCGTTACCGTGATGATTGAAGGCACTACTATTGGCACTACCACTGATTTTGATGGAAAATATTCACTTCAGGTTCCAAATCCTGAAAGCGCCGTACTTGTATTTTCCTATCTTGGCTACCACACAGAGAAAGTATCGGTTAATAATCAAACTACTATAAATTTTTCTCTTGTTCCTAAAATAGAGGAACTGGATGAACTGGTGGTGGTTGGGTATGGTGTTCAGAAAAGGTCCAATGTTACGGGCGCTATTTCTTCGGTGAAGGTTGAGAACATGGAGAATAAGCCCATTACAAGACTGGATCAGGCTTTACAAGGAATGTCTTCAGGAGTTACCGTTACACAAAATGGAGGATCTCCGGGCGCAGAACCTACCATCCACATCCGGGGAATCGGTTCCATTGGCAATACAAAACCCCTTTGGATTGTGGATGGCGTAAGAATGGAACCGGGGAATCACTTTGATCCTGATGACATAGAGTCTATAGAAATTTTAAAAGATGCTGCTTCTTCCGCTATTTATGGCGCGAAGGCAGCACATGGGGTTATTCTTGTTACTACGAAAAGAGGAAAAGGAAAGACCAGCTTTAACTTTAATTCTTCCATAGGACAAAGACAGCCAATTAACCTTCCTAAGCTTCTTAATTCTGCCGATTATGTAGCTTATAAAAAGCAATCCAGGATCAATGCAGGCCAGGACCCTGATCCTTCTTGGGACAATTATGAACACGATACGGACTGGCTGGACGCCTATTATGCCGGAAAAGGAACCATTCAATCAAATAATCTTTCTCTATCAAAAGGAGAGGAGAAATATAATATTTTTCTTTCTCTGGGATATGATAATGAAAAGGGGATTTTGATTGACAATACCTATAAAAGGCTTAGTGGAAGAGTTAACTCTGATGTTAAAATAACAAAATGGCTAAAATTCGGCGAAAGTGTACTTCTGTCGAAAGTCATTGAAAATCCCATCGGCAACTTTAATGCAAGTTCTGATGGAGCGATTCCCTATCGCTCTATTCCGCTTGCTCCAATTTACGACGAGAACAACCCTTACGGAGGATGGGGAGAAGCGCCGGGTTATTTTGGGGGACCTAATCCTGTGGCGAGTCAGTATCAGCAGCATGAAACAAGAACTTATAACAGACTTGATGGTAATATGTATGTTGAAATTACTCCTCTTAAAGGATTAATGTTGAAAGGAACCGTTGGTTACAATCATATGTCTTATATAGGCGAAAAATTTGACGAAGCATTTGATTACGGGATTTTTACCAATACGATCAATTCGCTTACCTACAGTGCTGCAAAGGACGAAACCATTCTTGGAAATATTGTAGCTTCTTATGAGAAAAATTTTTCAAATCATTATTTCAAAATAATGGGAGGATATGAGGCTTCAAAATTTGAAACTCTTCATTTTAACGTTGTAGGTACAAAGTTTCCTGTTGACAAAGCCCGGAGTTTTGGACTGGCTACGGGAGAATTTAGTGTGCCTGACAGGGCAAATTATTTGCCCTATACAATGATTTCATATTTTGGAAGATTTAATTACAATTTCAAAGAAAAGTATCTGTTTGAAGCAAATATTCGTCGGGATGGTTCTTCAAAATTTGGTCCTGAAAATAAGTTTGGGATCTTTCCTTCTTTTTCTGCAGGATGGAATGTCTCTAAGGAAGGCTTTTTCAGAAACATTCCTTATTTGTCTACAATGAAATTAAGGGCAAGTACAGGTAGGCTGGGTTCTGACAATATCGGTGATTATATATTTCAAAAGACTTACTTATCCAGATTCACCAGCTATGCATACGCTCCTGATGGCGAGAAGAATTTAGGGTTTTATATAAGTAAGTTTCCTAATAGAGAGGTGAAATGGGAAGAAGTCAATATGCACAATATTGGTATCGATCTCACTGCTTTCAGAAACAGACTTTCCTTCAGTGTAGATTATTACATTAAGGATACTAAGGACCTCCTCTATCAAGTTCCTGTTCCTTCATCAATAGGACTTTCTGTACATAACCAAAATACAGTAAACCCCGACGTAAATATCGGTACCTTAAGAAATACAGGATTGGATTTTGAAGTAGGGTATCAAGGTCAAGTTAAGAGGTTCACTATTAATGTAAATGGAAATACTTCTTTCATTAAAAATGAGTTGAAGTCGTTAAAAAATCAGGTTATTACAGGCGGAGGAGCCGGTACAATCATGGGTGGAATGACTAGAACTGAAGCCGGCCATCCTATTTCAAGCTTTTATGGATACATCGTGCAGGGGATGTTTAATTCTGACCGGGATGTGTATGCCTATAATTCATACGCTACTGATGGATTTTATCAGGAGGCACAAACTGGCCCTGGGGATCTAATCTATAAAGATATAAGCGGACCTGAAGGAGTGCCTGATGGACAAATTACCGCCGAGCACGACAGAACATTTATTGGAAATCCCTGGCCCAAAATGACCTATGCTTTGAATGTTGCTGTGGAATGGAATAAGCTGATCGATATTTCCTTACAATTCCAAGGTGTACAAGGAGTAGATGTTTTTAATGGCGATAAAGCTTACAGGAGAAACTTCTTCGGTGATAACAATACCACCACAGACATTTATGAAGCCTGGACTCCCGAAAATCCAACAAATCATCCAAGAAATATTGCCATCGATCCTAACGGAAACTTCAGTAAACCTTCGACCTATTTTGTAGAAGACGGCTCTTACCTGAAATTAAGAAATGCACAAATCGGAGTGAACGTGCCTCAATCCATTCTCAGTCAGTTAAAAATCCAGAAACTAAGAATATATGTTAATGCCAATAACTTTCTGACTTTCACCAAGTACTCAGGGAATGACCCTGAAATCGCCGGAAACAATACAAGCCGCGGCGTTGACTACGGAGTGTATCCGATGGTGAGAACCATAAGCTGTGGATTACAACTTCAATTTTAATTAATCTGATAAAAAATATTAACGATATATAAAATGAAGATTAGAATACAACTTTTGCTGCTGATCCTTGGAATGGGGCTTTTTACCGGTTGCAATGAAGATGAGTTTCTTAATGTACCCAATGAGAACGAACTAAGCTCTTCAAATTATTATACCAATGTCCAGAACTTTGAACTTGCCTTGAATGCTGTTTATTCTGCATTAAAAAACGAGGACCTATACGGACAGAATTATTATGTGGAGAACTTGCTTCCTTTGGCCCATGAATCTGAATATTGGAGCCCGCAAAGCAGAAATGAGGTAACCTCTTCAGATGGAGGTGTTTTTATTGCATGGAGAGGATGGTACAGATTAATCAGTCGTGCCAATGACGTGATCGAAAATGTCCCTGTATATATTGAAAAGTTTACCCCGAATGAAACCGATGTTGCTGCCCTGAATAAAATACTTGGACAAGCCAAATTTTTACGGGGATTTGCTTATTTCCATATGGTAAGGATGTGGGGAGAAGGTTCCTATAAAAATGGCCCGGATAAACTATCCATCCCCCTTATTCTGAAAGTCGCCACCACGCGCGCAGAAATGATGGTACCGCGTGCCACCGTTTCAGATGTTTATACTCAGATTTTAGAAGATTTAAAAGAAGCTGAAACATTGCTGCCGGATTCATGGGACGCCGCAAATATTGCCAGAATAGATAAGTATGCAGTAAAAGCCTATCTGGGACAGGTTTATTTGTTCATGGAAGATTACAATCAGGCAAAGGTTTATTTTGAGCAGATTATTACTAATTCCAGTTTTTCTTTACTGCCGTACAACGAGTACAGGGAGATGTTTCAAGGGAAGCACGAGTTTAGCTCCGAGTCTATTCTTGAGATCAATCACGACATTGATATGTCCCAAAATATCTGGGAAAATGGGCTGGCCTCAGGCATAGCCATAGAACTAGCGCCTGTAGGAAGAGGCTGGAGCAATGTTACTCCGCATAGCGTCAATATCGACCGTTTCGGTAGTGATCCCAGACTGCATGTTTGCACGATTCACCCTGATAGTCTGGTTGCTACTACAGATGGAAAAATGGAAAAGGCAGGTAATAGTCTTAATAACGTGACAGGTCACTTTTTCAGAAAGTATGTACCAATAGATTATGTGATTTATAATACCAATTCCGGAAGTGACATCAACTTTATACTGATGCGTCTGGCAGATGTTTATCTCATGTACGCCGAGGTGATGAATGTGCTAAGTGATGACGCCGCTGCGCTTGAGTATGTTAATAAAGTAAAAAGAAGAGCCTACGGTTTTGATCCGAATACGCCAAGACCGGAAGTTGATTACGCGGGCCTAACTGGCGGTGCACTTAGAGACAGGATAAGGGAGGAACGTTTTCTCGAATTATTTGCTGAAGGTCATCGCTGGTTTGACATCGTCCGCTGGG
>DASPJL010000128.1:0-22166 GCA_035628645.1 Cytophagales bacterium
CTGCCACTCGCATCCTGCCTCTGCTTCGCTTGAAGCGCTGCTTAGAAACGTTGAAGGACTATTTTCAGAATCCGCCTCCCAGCTTATGGGCCAGGCTTTGAAGAATTCCCCACCTACATTTAACCGGTAGGATGGCCTTGGATTTTTTACAGTAATATAAACAGGACGGGTATAAATCGTCAGTCCTTCTACAGCCGTATTGGTAATGGCGCAGTAATATACCGACTTGAATCCGGCAGGTACATTTTTCAAATTAAACGTTGGAGAATAAAACTGACCGGTTATTGCCTTTCCATCTTTGATCCATTGATACCGGTTGTTTGCTGACTTTCCAGCAAAGTCGGCTGATATAGTAAAATCAGTGCCGGGATCCAGCTCATGGCTTTCCGTCACGCCAAGGCTGTCCTGATTCTCATAATAATAGCTGAATGGGAAAAATGCCAGGTTAGGTTCAATATGCTCAAAAGTCAAGTTGTTATTCTGAACATTCAATTCAAATTTCCTTTTTGCTCCATTTAGGTCAGGAAGACTGCTAATTTTGTTAAAATTAAGATTTAGCCACTCCAGGTTATCACAGTTCTTTACAGAAGCAGGAAGTGCTCCTGAAAGTTTATTCGCATCGAAAAACGCCCATTCAAGTTTTCCCAGATTACCTATTTCTTCCGGAAGTGCGCCCTCCAGCTTATTGTTATTTAAAAAGAGCCAATACAGGTCAGAACAATTTCCTATTTGTGAGGGAACTTCTCCTCTTAGTTCGTTTTGCGTCAAATCAATAACAGCGAGTTTTTGTAAGTTTCCGATACCTGCAGGAAGATTTCCATTGATTTGGTTGAAGGATAAAGCTAGGTTCTTAAGTTCTGTAAGATCTCCGATTTCATCAGGAATAGAACCATATAAGTTGTTATTCCAGAGTGAGATATTTGTGACTCTTCCTTCAAAAGTCTCTATTCCAAACCAATCTTTTACAGGCGCAGATAACCAGTTGGTATTTACGTGCCAATTACTTCCATTTAACGAATGATAAAAAGCAACCAAAGCCAAAGAATCACTTCGGTTAATTTTTTTATCCACAAATCTCTCCATTTTAAAATCATCAATGGCTACTCCTTCTGACCTAACTTGAGCATCTGGTTGTAAGTAATAGGTTAATTTAAACTGAACATTGTTTTCGGAAAGATCTGATTGAGGAACCACAATTTTTACTTCTCGCCAACCGGTTTTTTCATTCGTCCAGGCATCTTTGTTGGAAAAATAATCTCCGTTCCAATAGACCAATTTTGAATTGTACCAGTTCAATCCATTTGAAGTGCGATTCCCTAAACTTGACCAGGACTGTCCGCAATCACTGCTGTATTCAACAAAAACACCTTCCGCAATTGATGCCAGGGCCAGGTTTTGTTTGAAAGATAAAACAATAGGCCCCTGTTCTTCTTTTAAATTGAAAGAAGGGGTGATTACAGAAAATTCTTCGCCAACCAATACATCACTGGTGATTTTTGTAAACCAGGCTTTGGAACCGTCTCCTGCTGTATTAATCAATTCCCCTTCCGGTGTTCCCCAATGCCATATGTTTTCACCTTGTTTCTGAAATGAGATCCATTGCCCATTGTTGTCCTCAAAATCAGCAACAAAGGGAAGTTCTAAAGGTGCAGGCGTAACAATAGTAAACGTAGCTGACCGGATTGTTTTTGCGCCATATTCATTAGTTATCTGAACTTCTACATTATATGTGCCCGCAGGGTAAGAAACCTGCGTTTCATACGGAGCTTCCCAATCCTGATAGATCGGAACGCCATCCAATAAAACATCCATTTTCGAGACAGAACCTTCAGCAACCACTGCCTTGATTTTTACAGGTTCACAAGCATTAAAGGCGGAATTTGATGTCGGGTTTACCATTTCAAATGTGGGAGTATTCAATTGTATTCTTGCCCCTATAGATCTTTTTCCAGTTAATTGATTTGTTTTTGCCCTTACCGAAAATAAATAAGAAGCGCTTTTATCCAGATTCTTAAAGGAATAGGAAAGCGCGGAAGTATTTCCAACCAATTTCATTTCCGATTCCTCAGGATCTAAAAGAAACACATCATATCCCGTTGCCTCCGTTACGGCATCCCAGGTAAGATTGACGGATTGAGAAGAAACCAGGGTAGTCGTTAGATTTTTAGGTGTGCCTAATATATCAAAGGGCATACTTTGGGAGGTGTAACTTCCAGCCCTTACTCTTATGATCCCTTTTGAACTGACCTCAGGAACCTCCCAGAAAAATGAGCTTTCATTAGAGGGAAAATCATAGGAAATGATTTCCCAGGAAGTTCCATTGTTCAATGAGTATTCAATTGCCAGGTTGTGACCAGTATAATTGTCCCATTTAATCTCTATCTCTTCGCCGGGAGCAAAGGATTCTCCTCCGAACGGATGTGAAAGCACAATCTCTGGTTTTATAATTTCATAGGTTACTACAAATTTTTGATTACCGGCAAAAGGCAGTTTATATCCCCTTACGTTTATGTTATATGTCCCTGCCTTTGGATTGTCAAGAGAAACTTGTTCTACATTATTTATATGATCTTTCCCGGGAATCGCATTGGAATAGGGATCAAGAGGGTCTAAAGTCATAGGTAAAAACTTTTCCGTTCCGGACGAAAGTTCGAGGTCCAGGTCATTTACAAGAGACAGCGCGGAAACATTGGATGCCTCCTTATCATTCCAGTAAACCATTACTTTAATTTTCCGGCTACTGGCGGGAACATTAATTGAAAAGCTTTTGGAATAATTTTGCTTTACGGAATCTACAATATATCTCTTAGCTTCTATCGCCTCCACCGCCCTTCTGGCATTGACTTTTCCGAAGCCATAAAAATAATCAGGACCAAAATTCCCTAAATCCTCTGCCGAGTTACACATGATCGCTTTTATTAAGGCTGCTTCGGGATATTTGTTATTTAACTGTTTATAGCGTTGGTAAAGCAAAGCGGCTACACTTGAAATTGCCGGCGTGGCCATACTCGTTCCTGACATAACGTTATATCCAAAATCAGAATTGACGGAGGTTACATGGGATCCCATGGCAACAATTTCAGGTTTTAATCTTCCGTCAGCTACCGGACCTTTACTTGAATAGTCTGCAATAAAATCACTTCTGTCCACGCTTCCTACAGTGAGGACATTTTTGGCGCTGTTAAAAGAACCTGATACCGTATTTAAGTCATAGTCGTTACCTGCTGAAAATACGTGGAGTAAATTAGGATATTCTTTTACCTGCTTATCAACCAGGCTGCTGTTGTAATCATAAATGCCATAATAGTATTCAAATCCATAAGAATTACTGGTAATTACCATCTCATCCTTTTGAAAATGAAAGGGCGCATTCAAAATAACATTCTGAAAAGAGTAATTAATCAGGGATGCTTTATTCGCACCTCCTTTAACATCGGGATTTATATTTCCACAACCAGCTATTATACCGGCAACATGTGCAGCATGATCTCCGATTGACGAATATTCTTTATCGGGATTATTAATTCTTTTCTGATAGTCGTGGTGAAAGGAAAGATATCCTCCGTCTCCTACCCCAATGACTATACCTTCGCCATTAAGGTTCCTGCCATTGATACCATTGGAATTTAAGACATTCAGGTTGTGGTGTTTCACGCCAGTCAGTATATTAACCTTAGAAGGCGGAGCAACGGGATAGATATATGAAACATTTGAAATAAAGGCTATTTCCTGCACTTTTTCTTTAGATACAAGGATTTCAAGTTGATGATGTTCTGCCAATTCCCTGGTTATTTCGCACTCCAGCTCTTTTAATTTCTGCTTTAAGAGTAAAGGAGATTGATTTTTAAAGTACTTTATGATTAGCGCCAGTTTTCCACTTTTAATAGCCCATTTGGGTAGCGGCTCCTGTAGAAGTTGTGGATCGATTTTACTTTTCGGTGAAATATCTTCAAGCGCCCTTATTTTAAACTCCTCGATGTTTAAAGAATTCGGGTCGGCTGAAAAAAAAGCCCAGTAAGCATTATTGGGAATATATTCTAATAATTCAATCCCTGATTGCTGCAGTTTATTCTGCTCTTCAAGGGAAGGAATCTGATAAAACTGGATTAGTTTGTAGCTGCCTGGATAGGCCTCTGTTCTAAGCGCAGAAGATTTATTCTGCCGTTTTTGGATGGTGGTTCCGGAAGGAATAAAGGACCCGGATTTATAATTTATTTTGTATGTATCTTCTTGCTGTTTTTGAGAAAAAGCGATAATAGGGGTAAAGAAGATCAGTAATAGTAGTTGTATTTTCATGTGTATATTGTTTTTTAGTGGCCACATGGAATACACCATTTAGATATTCTTCTTCGTTTGGTGATTTCCAATCCATGGCTATTTCATGTGTTTGTAATTTGTTTTTTAGGGTCGCATGGAATTCGCATGATATCCTGTGCTTTCGCTCATGCTCATTTCATTCGGAAAAATTATTAGGTTAAGAGTCATTAGGAGAATAAACTTTTTATGATTTTTTTAAGGAGGTTTTTGCATTTGTAAAATAGTTATATTTTGAAAATAACTTACCTCATGAAAAACAATTCTTCCATAAGGAAATTTTCTATTTCTTTAATTAAAGAAAACCATTAAACTGATATATAATTGATTGTTTTATTCCTTAGAGTAGATTTCGTATTGAAAGCTATTTAAAAAAAAAGACATTATCCAAAAAAATATTACATAATTTTTTAAAATATTTTCCATCTACAATATGCAAACGTTTGTTTGGTGAGCTTAAATACGAAATAAAAAACAAAGGGTTTATGATTTGAAAAATATCATAAACCCTTTTCTAATGAATTCTTTAGCAACACTCTAATGAGCTTCCAGCCAATTGATGCCGGTTCCTAAACCAACCTCCAGTGGAACTTCTAGTGGCATGGCCTCTTTCATAAAGTGCTCTATCTTTTGTTTTAGAAGTTCTGTCTCTGAACGATGGGTGTCAAAGATCAATTCGTCGTGTACCTGAAGGATCATTTGAGACTTCAACTTTTCCTTTTTCATCCAAGTGTGGATATTAATCATTGCAAGCTTAATCATATCTGCTGCACTGCCCTGGATAGGCGCATTTATGGCATTTCGCTCCGCATAACCCCTCATGGTAATGTTCCTTGAATTAATATCCCTTAAATATCTTCTCCTCCCAAGAATGGTTTCTACATAGTGATTTTCTCTGGCTTCATTAATTACAAAATCCATATATCGCTTTACAGCGGGAAATTCTGTAAAATAAGCGTCTATAATTTCGGCAGCTTCCCTTCTTGGAATATCCAGCCGCTGAGAAAGCCCGAATGGAGAGATTCCATATATTATTCCAAAATTTGCTGTCTTGGCCTTTCTCCTCATATCACTGTCAACCTCTTCGGGGGCTACTTTAAAAATCTTGCTTGCAGTCGCTGTATGAATGTCTTTTCCAAGCCTGAAAGCTTCTATCATGGTTTCATCCTTTGATAAGGAGGCCATAATTCTAAGTTCAATTTGCGAATAATCCGCAGAAAGCAATACATGATCGTCATCTCTCGGAACAAAAGCCCTTCTTATCTCCCGGCCTTTTTCAGTTCGGATGGGTATATTCTGAAGATTTGGGTTTGTGGAGCTTAGCCTTCCTGTGGCCGCCACTGCTTGATTGTAGCAAGTATGCACTCTTCCATCCTTTGGGCTGATCATGGTGGGCAAAGCATCTACATAAGTGGATTTAAGTTTTTGCAACTCCCTGAATTCAAGGATTTGCTTTGCAATATCATGTTGGTAGGCCAGTTTGATTAACACTTCCTCACCCGTAGCATATTGACCGGTCTTGGTTTTTTTAGCTTTTGGGTCAAGCTTTAGTGTTTCAAATAAAATCCTGCCCAATTGAAGCGGAGACGCAATATTGAAACTGCAGCCTGCATTTTTGAAAATCTTTTCTTCAGTCTCCCGGCTCATTCTTTCCAACTCAGTAGAATAGTCCTTCAGAGCGGGTACATCAATGCGGACACCACTACACTCCATATCCGCCAATACATTCAAAAGAGGCGTTTCTATGTCGTTGAATATTTTTTCAAGCTTATTGGTTACGATTATGGGCGCCAGGATTTTTTTCAATTGTAAAGTAACATCAGCATCCTCTGCGGCATAATCGGAAATTCTCTCCAATTCAACATCTTTCATATTGCCTTGCTTTACGCCCTTTCCTATAAGCGCCTCTATAGGTATTGGCGTATAGTTCAGATAACTCTCAGCGAGAACATCCATGCTGTGGCGCATATCAGGTTCGATGAGATAATGAGCAAGCATCGTATCAAAAAAAGGTCCTTTTACCTCAACGCCATATTTACTCAACACCATGATGTCAAACTTCAGATTTTGACCGACTTTAGTAATTCTTTCATTTTCAAATACCGGTTTGAATTCATTGAGTATTTCTACAGCTTGTTCTTTATCATGAGGAATGGGTACATAATAAGCTTCTTTCTCGAAATACGAAAAAGACAATCCAACTATATCAGATTCTATAGGGTCTACGCCTGTCGTTTCCGTGTCAAAACAAAATTCGTCCTGAATAGAAAGATAATAAATCAAGGTTTTGCGAAGTTCGGGGGTGTCAATGGTGTTGTAATTATTGACGACGGTATCGATGGTGTCAAAATTCTTTTGCGCCGCTTCCCCCGTAACTTCAGTTGCAACCGCGACAGATCCATCTTCGCCAAACAAAGAGATCTGACCTGTCGAAGCTTTTGCTTTTGAAGGAGCTGGTGCTTTTACAGTTTCTAAAACAGCCTCGTCTCCAAACAATCTTTTCTTAATTGTCCTGAATTCCAGTTCATCAAATAAGGCTTTGAGTTTTTCCTCATTGGGTCCGGTATATTTCAGAAGTTCTTCATTGAACTCAAGAGGAACCTCTGTATCTATGGTCGCCAATTGTTTTGATAATATCCCCTGAGCACCGAACTGGACTACATTTTCTTTTAACTTACCTTTTAAAGAATCAGCATTTGCAATCAGATTTTCTACTGATCCGAACTCTTGAATAAGTTTAGAGGCAGTTTTTGGTCCCACTCCCGGTATTCCAGGGATGTTATCCACAGCATCGCCCTGAAGACCTAATATATCCCTTACCTGATCAACAGTTTCGATGTCCCACCTTGCAAGCACCTCATTTACACCTAATATTTCAACAGAATTGCCCATATAGGAAGGCTTGTATAAGTAAACATGCTCTCTTACACATTGGCCAAAATCCTTATCAGGAGTCATCATAAAAACTTCGAAACCTTGTTCCGCAGCTTTCTTAGCAAATGTTCCGATAATATCATCGGCTTCAAAGCCATCCAACTTCAGCACAGGAATATTAAAACCTTGTACAATATCACAAACCAGGGGAATGCCTACCTTGATATCTTCAGGCTGTTCCTGACGCTGGGCTTTGTAAGCTTCAAAAGCTGTGTGTCGAAAAGTAGGCGCTGCTGTATCGAAAGCCACGCCGATATGTGTTGGTTTTTCTTTAGTGAGTATTTCAATAAGTGAATTGGTAAATCCAAATACCGAGCCGGTATTAAGGCCTTTGGAAGTAATTCTCGGGTTTTTACTAAAAGCGAAATGAGCCCGGTATATAAGGGCCATTGCATCGAGCAGAAATAGTTTTTTATCAGGTTTGGACATTATTAATATTCTTTATCGAAGATTAGATGTTTAATTTTTGATCAAAGAGCATACAAGTGATCAAATATGTATCAAAATTACTAGGATTCTTTTACCTTCGCCTACATTTTTAAATCTGCTTTAAATTTCAGGCTAAATCAACAAGCCTTTACTTTAACTCTAAACTGACAACTAATTACTGCTATGAAGCTCTGGCAAAAAGAATACAATGTAAAAAAAGAGATTGAAGAATTCACTATAGGCAAAGACAACCTATTGGATTTGCAATTAGCTGAGTTTGATGTTTTGGGTTCCATGGCACACATCACTATGCTTGAAAGCATAGGATTACTGGAGAAAGAAGAATTACCACTTCTTTTAAAGGGGTTAAAAGAAATTTATAAAGAAATAAAAGATGGGAATTTCACTATTCCGCCCGGAGTAGAAGACGTGCATTCTCAGGTGGAAATGTTGTTGACCCAACGCCTTGGAGAAGCAGGAAAAAAAATCCATAGCGGTCGTTCAAGAAATGACCAGGTACTGCTGGACCTTAAGCTTTTCACAAGAAGTAAAATAGAAGAGACAGTAATTAATGTTGAAGCTCTTTTTGATACTTTAATTTCTTTAAGCGAGAAATATAAAGACCATTTATTGCCTGGATACACTCATTTACAAGTTGCCATGCCATCATCTTTTGGCCTTTGGTTTGGCGCTTACGCCGAGAGCCTGAAGGATGACCTGCAAATGATGCAAGCTGCATTTAAAATTGCCAATCAAAATCCGTTGGGTTCAGCAGCAGGATATGGCTCCTCTTTTCCTTTGAACCGGCAGATGACTACCGATCTTTTGGGTTTTGACAATTTGAATTATAATGTAGTATACGCTCAAATGGGGCGAGGTAAAACAGAAATGAATGTAGCTTCAGCGCTTGCCTCTATTGCTTACACTTTGGGAAAGATAAGCATGGATATCTGTTTGTACATTGGCCAGGATTTTGGTTTTATTACTTTGCCAAATGAACTTACCACCGGTTCAAGCATTATGCCCCATAAGAAAAACCCGGATGTGTTTGAACTGACAAGGGCCAAATGCAATAAGCTCATGGCATTACCCAATGAAATTTTAATGATAATTTCTAATTTACCATCGGGTTACCACAGAGACTTGCAAATCATTAAAGAAAGCTTCATTCCAGCATTTGAAGAACTTAATAAATGCATCAACATGATGAATTATATGGCTGGGAAAATAATAGTTAAGGAAGATTTATTGACTTCGGATAAATATAAATATATATTTAGCGTCGAAAGGGTGAATCAATTGGTATTGCAAGGTGTACCTTTCAGGGAAGCTTATAAAATAGTAGGAGAGGAGATTAATTCAGGCAATTTCAAGTTTGAGGGAAAAGTGAACCATACCCATGAAGGGAGTTTGGGAAACCTGAATAATCAGCAAGTAAATGAAAAAATGAAAGAGGTTGTTAAGGGATTTGCTTTTGAAAAAGTGAAATCGGCAGTTGACAAATTATTGTCATAGCTCCAAGTGCAATAACAACAATTTTTTATATGAAAAAAGTAAAAAAAGTGATCCTCTACGGAGTATTAACCCTTGCTCTCGTAATTTCTGCTGCCATTCTTTTTGTAAGATTCGGACAACCAAAAGTAAGCGAGGCTTCTGATTTAAAAGTTGAAGGCACTCCCCAGCAAATTCAAAGAGGTGAGTACCTTGCCATGAATGTGCTGAATTGTATTGACTGCCATTCCCAAAGAGACTTCTCTGTTTTTGCAGGACCCATCGTGCCGGGAACCGAAGGACAGGGAGGTGAGGTTTTTGACGAAAGTTTAGGCTTACCAGGCACGTTGTATTCCAAAAACATCACACCCCATAATTTGGGCAACTGGACAGACGGAGAAATATACCGGTTGATAACCACAGGCGTTAAAAAAGATGGAGAACCTATTTTTCCATTTATGCCTTATCCCGGTTTCAGTCATCTGGATCAGGAAGATGTTAAATCAGTGATTGCTTATTTAAGGACGTTAAAGCCAATTGCAAATGAAGTGAAGGAGTCAGAAGTGAACTTTCCTGTAAATCTTATTATGCGAACCCTGCCTAAAGACTGCACTCCGGGCAAAAAACCTTCCCCTTCCAATCAGGTGGAATATGGAAAGTACCTGGTTACTGTGGCTGCATGCGGGGATTGTCATACACCTCAAGAAAATGGTCAATTTAATATCGCGATGGCTTTTGCAGGAGGAAATGAATTTCCATTACAAGGCTTTGGTATCGTAAGGTCAATGAATATCACACCTGATAAAGAAACCGGTATCGGAACCTGGACGGAAGAAATGTTCCTGAACAAATTTAAAAATCCTGAAATGCCTCACAACAAAGGTGTAAAAGTAAATAAAGGTGAGTTTCAAACCATTATGCCCTGGACCAACTATGCAAGAATGACGGACGAGGACATCAATGCAATTTATGCTTATCTGAAAACAGTAAAACCAATAACAAATAAAGTAGAAAGGTTCACTTCTGTGAGTAATTAGACTATATATATTCCAATCAGGAAATTGCATGAGAATTAATACCGAATGCTTTTTCCTGATTTTTATACGCCTGTTCCTTTCTGCTTTAACAGAGCTTTTTATTCCTGCTTCCAACACCCAACTTCCCACATCATTAATCAAAATTATTCATTACCCATTCCTGCACAATTCTAATATCCTCAGTAGACAATCCATGACTCATAGATAATGCATGAGCAGTAACTATTCCGTTATTTTCTCTATATATTCTCTCAAGTCGCTCCGGTTCCTCTGGCGACATGGTAGTGTCCATGATTCCTGAAATCAAAAGAATTTTGATTTTTTGTAGATCAATTTTTTCAGGCTGATATGGCACCATTGGTCTCGATAGAACGGCTCCCGACAATAATTTAGGATCGTGAAAAACAACACCAGTGGCTATATTCGCTCCATTTGAATACCCTAACGCGACAATTTGATCCTCCTCAATTTCTAATTTCTTTTTGGCATTTCTTATAAATTGTCCCAATTCTATGGATCTGAACTTAAGATCCTCAACATCAAAAACGCCTATGGATTTTCTTTTAAAGAACCTGTTAAGTCCATCTTCCGACACTTTTCCTCTTACACTTAACAGATTAAAATTCGGAGCAACAAGCTTTCCCAGATCCAATAAATCGTTTTCGTTTCCCCCTGTTCCATGATGCAACAAAAGGGTTTTGTCACTCTTGGGATTGGCTGGAACCCAACTATAATGAAAGCTTAATTCAGGTAAAGTCATATTCGTTTAAATATCTAAAATAGCCATGATTGGAAAAACGAAGTAAAAAATTTTATGGTTATTCAACATGGGTATTCTTTAGCTAAATAAATTAAAAGAACATTATAAGAAAATAGGGTAAAATTGTGTTTTAATATAGAGTTATGGCCAAAGTATTAAAGCTGATATTAATATCCTTTCTTTTATTTCTTGTATTTCCATCCTTTTCACAGATAGAAAAACACAGTAACTGGAACTTTGAAATTTCAAAAACTGACGTAAAAGCCGGAGAAGAAATAGAATTAATTTTTAAAGCAGAAATAGACAAAAGTTGGTATATGTACTCCACCGACTTTGATCCTGAGCTTGGGCCAATGGTAACCTCATTTACCTTTACTCCCGCCCCTGCTTATGAATTAGTCGGAAAAGTTAAACCGATAGGCTCCAAAACCAAGTATGATGACTTATGGGGCGGTAATATCACTTATTTTATTGACCATGCGGAGTTTAGACAAAAAATAAGGGTTCTGGACCCAATAAATAAAATAGAAGGCGTAATAGAATACCAGGAGTGTAGCGACGTAGATGGAAAATGTATTCCACATGAAGTTGACTTTGCTTTTTCCGGGATTAAAGTAGTTTCAACAGGCCAAAAAGCAGAAGCGCCGGCAAAAGCTGCTCCTGAAACAAACGATCTCCTTAAAAAAGAAGATGCTCCAACAGCTACGATCGATTCCTCCTCTGCTTCCGCCGAGCCTTTAAATTTACCTGAAGTATCAGAAGAAGGCAGAGAAGCTTTAAGCCAGGAAGTCGCGGAATATAATAAAGACATAATTCTGTCTGCCACTAATGTAAATGAAAGCCCGCTCATCTCTTTAATTACCTTTATGTTGGGGGCTTTTTTAGCCGGAATCCTTGCCGTACTCACTCCTTGTGTCTACCCGATGATTCCTATGACGGTAACTTTTTTCAGCACCCACAGCCATTCCAGAAGATCGGCTGTACTAAAAGCTATTGTCTATGGATTATCAATTATTGTTATTTACACTGTTCTAGGTATCCTGGTCTCCTTGGTATTCGGACCTGACGCATTAAATTATGCCAGTACACATTGGATCACCAATGTCATATTCTTTTTAGTGTTCGTCATTTTTGCCCTTTCCTTTTTTGGATTGTTTGAAATCACCCTTCCAAGCTCGATGGTAAATAAAGTGGATGCGCAATCTGACAAAGGTGGCTATTATGGTGTATTTTTCATGGCTTTCACCATTGTCCTGGTATCTTTTTCATGTACCGGCCCCATTGTTACCAGCATTTTGCTGGCCGCTGCCCAAGGAGAAGTTTTAAAACCTGCAATCGGAATGTTTGGTTATTCGCTTGCCTTTGCCTTACCTTTTAGCCTTTTTGCTATTTTTCCCAACTGGATCCAAAATTTACCTAAATCAGGAGGTTGGCTCAATTCGGTAAAAGTAGTATTGGGTTTTATAGAGCTTGCCCTTGCCTTTAAATTTTTAAGTATTGCCGACCAGGTTTATCATTGGGGAATACTTGACCGGGACATTTTTATTGTTATATGGATAGCCATTTTCGGATTAATGGGCTTCTATCTTCTTGGGAAATTTAAAATGCCTGGAGATAATGAAGTCTCAAGTATCGGGATTCCCCGCTTGCTTTTCGCACTGGTAACATTCGGTTTCGTCGTCTACCTCATTCCAGGATTGGTAGGCGCTCCTTTAAAAGGTTTATCCGGATTGCTTCCGCCTATGTCAAGCCATGATTTCAATATTGTAGAATTGGCAAGAAATGAAAAGACTGATCATGCTGTTGAAGCCGTTTGCGAGACTCCAAAATATGCAAACTTTCTTGATATCCCACATGGAATAAAAGGTTACTTTGAATTAGAACAAGCATTAAAATGCGGAAAAGAAACAGGTAAACCAATATTTATTGACTTTACCGGACACGGCTGCACTAACTGCCGTGAAATGGAAGCAAATGTGTGGTCAGATCCCCAGGTATTAAAAAAACTGAAGGAAGATTTCATCGTAGTAGCTTTATATATTGACGAAAGAACTCCTCTTCAAAAGGAGGAAATTTATACTTCTACCTATGATAATAAGGTAAAAAACACCATTGGAAAAAGGAATTTTGACATTGAAAAAAAGTTTTTTAACAGCAATGCGCAACCCTATTATTCAATTGTGGATCATACAGGAAGACTATTGATTCAACCTAAAGGTTATGATTTGAATGTTTCCAATTTTTTAAAATTTCTTAATTCAGCGCTTAAGGAATTTAAAAATAAGGGCGGATCGGTACAATAGATTAGGAAGAGAGTTAGTTGAAATTCTCAAAAGACCTTACTTAAGGTTTGGGGTAATTTTATTACTTTTTTAATATTTTTTTGCGTTTTTATACTACTATGTTAATTTTGTATTCCCGTTTTATTTTAATCCCATCTCGAAATTAAAAATGATAAAGAAAGATTACATATTAATTTTAGGTTGTATCACATTGGCAATGGTGCTTCTTTTTAAAAAGGAAGATAAAAAGTTTGTTCCTGCTTTAAGTATTAAAGTTGAGAAGAAAGACACTGTAAAGAAGATTCAATCTAAAAAGTTGTATGGAATGGTGGTGGACAACATGCATGTGGTGGAAAATAAAATAAAACCAAACGAAAGCCTTTCACAGATTTTATCTTTCTATAATGTTTCTTTTGAAGTAATACATGATATCGCGGTAAAATCAAAAAGCATTTTTGACTTGGGTAATATTACCGCACATAAAAAATATGCTTTGCTGTGTACCAAAGACTCTGCTAAAAAAGCTCGGTATTTTATTTATGAGCCAAATGAATATGAATATGTGGTTTGTGATTTAAATGATTCTATAAAGGTTTCGAGGCATCTAAGGCAAATAGACACTGTGACTAATACCCTTGCCGGAGAGATTGAAAGTTCACTGTTTGAATCTATGGTAAACAGCGGCGCGAGACCCGAATTTGTTTATAACCTTGCTGAAGTTTTTAAATGGCAGATTGATTTTTACAGAGTTCAAAAAGGGGATAAATTCAAAGTAATTTTTGAAGAGCTGCTGGTAGACGGGAAATCCATAGGCATGGGTAAAATTATCGGTGCTTATTTTAATCACGAAAGTGAGGATTTTTATGGAATTGCCTTTGACCAGGGAAATGGTACTGAATATTTTGATGAAAATGGAAAAAATCTCCAAAAGGCATTCTTAAAAGCGCCACTTAAATTCTCAAGAATCAGTTCGCGTTATACCTTAAGAAGATTTCATCCTGTTACAAAAAGATACAAAGCCCATTTAGGAACAGATTATGCTGCCCCAAGAGGCACTCCGATTCATTCAGTTGGTGACGGAGTAGTTATAGAAGCAAGATATACCAGAGCCAATGGTAATTATGTTAAGATCAGGCACGATAGAACCTATACCACTCAATATCTTCACATGAGTAAAAGAGCTTCAGGAATGAAACCAGGCAGAAAAGTAAAACAAGGAGAAACCATAGGTTACGTGGGAAGTACCGGGTTAGCCACTGGTCCGCATTTATGTTTCAGGTTCTGGAAAAACGGTCGCCAGGTAGATGCCTTAAAAGTAAAGATACCTCCGACAGCGCCAGTTAAAGAAGATTATAAAGAAGCATTTGATCAGGTAAAAGTTTCAATTGTTGAAAAGCTTAATAATGTGCCTTTTCAGAGCACTCCATTCGTGGTATCTTCAATTTAAAATACAATTCTCTTTTTAGTATCAGCAATATTTTATTTAATTTATAATTATATAAAGAAGATGCCTTCACATCTTCTTTTCTTCTTTCTGATTATATGAAATAGCCATGATTGGAAATCACTCAGTGAGGATGAATATCTAATGGCGTATTTCCATGTGGCAATTCAAAAAAATAAAATATATAAGCATGAAACCCATATGGAAGAAAGTAACACATGAAGGAATGAAAATGCCAGAGGGTGCCATACGTTCCATTAAAATTAAACACATTTACGTATGAAATACTTTCTTTTTGCTTCTCTCTTTACTTTATTATCATTTTCGCTTTCAGCACAAAAAGTGGGCGTGGTTTTTAGTGGTGGGGGAGCTAAAGGTCTTGCTCATGTGGGCGTTTTAAAAGCTTTGGAAGAAAACGAAATTCCCATAGATTATATCGTTGGAACTTCTATGGGAGGGATAGTCGGAGGCTTTTATGCGGCTGGATACTCGGCCTCTGAAATTGAAAGAATAGCTCTATCAAAAGATTTTCAGGACTGGGTGGGCGGATTGATTAATGAAAATTATAATTATTACTATGCAAAAGAAGATAACAATGCCTCCTGGCTTTCTGTAAACTTTGGCATTGACTCCACTTTGCGCCCCTCCTTTAACTCAAATATTGTAAACGATTTTTCTTTAAATTTTGCTTTGGTGGAATACCTGGCCCAAGCATCAGCCACAGCAAATTATAACTTTGACAGCCTTTTTATTCCTTTCAGGTGTATGGCTGCCGAAATTTTCACTCAAAAGGAAATCATTCTGGAAAAAGGAACGCTAAATGAAGCCTTAAGGGCTACACTCACTGTTCCCTTATTTTTCCGGCCCATCAAGATTTCCAACAAATATGTATTTGACGGAGGTATCTACAATAACTTTCCCACAGACGTGATGAAAAAGGAGTTTTCTCCTGACATAATCATTGGGTGTAACGTCTCTTCCAAGGTATATGGCGAATATCCTTATGAGGAGGATGATAAGCTCATAAATCAATCCTTTCTTCTTTTATTGCTCGACAAAAGTGATCCTAAATCGGTTGGGGAAAATGGCGTTTACCTTGAGCCTTTACTCGAAAACTATTCAGCCTTAGACTTTCGGAGCGCAGAAGAAATAATAAAAATCGGATACGATTATACCATCTCAAAGATCGAGGAAATCAAGGAAAAAATAGATAGAAGGGAAAACTGCGAAGCATTAAACGCCCAAAGAAACAAGTTTCTGATTTCCCAAAAACCACTCAGGTTTAAAAACGTGGAGGTAAAGGGCGTGAAACCTTCCCAAGCCAGGTATATTAAGAACGTGCTTAGAAATAATAAAAGCATTTTAAATATTCATGATGTAAAAACAGGTTATTATAAATTAGTGGCTGATCAGTACTTTCAAAGTATTTTTCCCAATATAATTTTTGATCCTGCAAGCGGTTATTATGATTTTGAGATCTATGCCCGGGAAGATAATAAGCTAAAAGTGGACGTTGGAGGTAATGTAGCCACACGAAGTATAAGCGGTATATATCTCGGGCTTCAGTATAATTATTTTAATCGGCGACTATTTAAATTCAACGCCAATTTCTACACAGGAAGATTCTATCAATCTGCCCGGCTACAAACTAAAATTAATTTTCCCTCAAAAATTCCTTTTTATATAGAGCCAGAAATCACCTTTAATAACTGGGATTATATAAGCTCTGGCGATCTGGTATTTGATCAGGTAGAACCCGCCATTCTAGAACAAACCGATAGAAAGATCGGAGTAAATATTGGAATTTCATCAGGGAGCCGAAGTAAAATCATTCTGTCAGGAAGTTATTTCTCCAATATTGATCTCTATAGCAACAACAAGGTTTTAGTGTCGGCTGACACGCTTGACAGAACTCAATTTAACGGGCATATTTTTTCTTCCCGTTATGTCAGAAACAGTTTAAACAGAAAGCAATACCCTTCGAAGGGGCATTCCTTTTTGTTTTCGATGAGCTATATAAAAGGAAGGGAAAATTATTTTCCGGGCAATACATCATTATCTGATAATGAATCGAGCCATAAAAGAGAATGGGTACGGGTAAAATTTAGTAATGAAAAGTACTTTAAAACTGGAAAATATTCCCTGGGATATATTTTGGAAGGGGTATTGACCAATCAACCTAATTTTTCTAATTATAAATCCACTTTAATCCAGGCGCCTGCTTTCCTGCCGCTTAATGACAGCCGGACACTGTTTTTACCGAATTTCAGGGCGCTAAATTATGTAGCCGTGGGATTAAAGAATGTAGTATCCCTGGCAAAATTCGTCGATTTCAGGCTGGAAGGATATCTTTTCAAACCTCATAAATTAATCACCCAAGAACCTGACCAAACAGTAAATCTTGATTATGATCTTTCTAAAATTTACCAGGCTTATTCTGCCACTTTAGTGTATCATAGCGTGTTAGGGCCGGTAGGTTTAAGTTTAAATTATTATGATGACCAGAATCATAGGTTAGGCGCTTTATTGCATATCGGTTACTTCATTTACAATCCCCGATCGCTTGCTTATTAAGTAATAAAAAATATATTTTTGAATATTTTTTATTCTTGAAAGTTTCTTTTGTAACTTCATACCCCCTTATGATTTGAGCGCTTCGTTGACAAGCATTGCAGCTTGTAAAATGTCTGAATTAAAATTCGCTAAACACCTAAATTTTGTTGCTATGTCCATGAATTATGGTAAGACAAGCTATTCGCTAATAAGTATAACTACTCAAATTACTTTACCTGAAGTTACGTTGATGGCTGACGTAAACATTCCAACTCCGCCCAAAGGAATTATAATATTGGCCCAAACTTCCAGTCATGAGTTTAAAAATATTCCTGTAATAAATGAGTTGTTAAGAAATCAATTTGGAGTAGTCGAGGTTAATTTGTTTACAAAACAAGAGTTGCTTTCAGGGATAAGTGTAAACGATCTTGAGGTTATTACTGGAAGACTCATAGGTGTAACTAAATGGGTCAAACGAGTTTTTGCAGAGGGAGAAATGAGCCTCGGCCTTTGGGGGTTTGGTAAAGGTGCTGCCGCAGTTTTAAAAGCATCTATTGAACTGGAAGATATGGTAAAAGTTATAGTTTGTCGAGAAGGCCGGACGGATTTAGTTTCTGATATTATAAATAAAGTCACAGCGCCTACTTTGTTAATTGTAGATGAGCTTAATAAAGAGTTAATTAAATTGAACAAACTTGCCCAACAGGTAGCTCCTGCTGTGGAAAAGCTACTTATAATTAAAGATGATTCCCTTTCCTCCTATAAAACAAATTCCACCGAAGTACGGGAGTCTGTAAAATGGATTGATCAAAATATATGCAATGAAGTACATTTTATGAATGCATTGGCATAAGCTTCATATAAAGCTTTTTAACTTTTTAAACTAAACTTAAAATGAGTAGAGTGCGATGAAAAAGCATGTTTGCTCGATTGAACGTTTAAATATTTATTAATAAGCACATTAAGGCCCTATTAATAAATTTGCGAAGACTTTTTGAATGCTGCCTTCAATTCAATTACGAGAGATTCTTATATTGCTTTTATTTTTATAAAATATTGAAATGCAGTTTTTATACGTAAAAGCCCTCCATATCATTTTTATCGTCACCTGGTTTGCCGGTCTTTTTTATATAGTACGGCTATTCATCTATTATACAGAAGCGGCAGACAAGCCAGAGCCTGAAAGATCGATCTTACAGTCACACTTTAAACTTCATCAAAAAAGGCTATGGTATGGAATTACCTGGCCAAGCGCTATTCTTACCGCCATTTTTGGCCCCTGGCTGTTTTACCTTTATGGGAGCTTCCCTGATTGGCTTATGATAAAACTGATTTTTGTTTTAGGCCTGTACATTTACCATTTTGTTTGTCACTCTATTTTTAAGAACCATCAAAAGGGTGTTTTAAAATATTCTTCCATGCAACTGCGGATATGGAATGAAGTAGCTACCATCTTTTTAATAGCCATCGTCTTCATTGTGGTTCTTAAAAATACCTTAAGCCTGCTTTATGGATTAATCGGGCTCATAGTCTTCACGGGACTACTGGTCATCGCGATAAGGATTTATAAAATGACGAGAATGAGGAAAAAGTAAATGTGACGCTTAGCATTATCAAAAAAAAAGATCCCTTTTCATCGGGATCTTTGATATGTAAACTAATATTAACTCTTGGGTATTCTTCTTTTTAAAAGAGAATTACTGATAGAACGTAAGGCTACCTATAAAAGTATCAGGTAAATAAAATAATCACTACTTAAGTTTCTCAAGTATCTTCATAAATATCTTTTCTTCTCTTGTCAATAACTTGCTTCCTGTTAAATGTATCCGAGGATTATTTTTAATTAATTCTGAAATATAATTATCCTCATATGCCTTAATAACAATAGGATGTAAATAATGTTTTTTACATACAGTAACCGTATTTCCCAGTTTGTGCGCAACATCTTTTATTACGGTATTCACATTTTTCTTTAATTCCTTTTGAGTCTCGGGATATTCCAATGTTTCCACCAATTTGACAGCGTAAGCCGATGCGCCCCATGTTCTGAAGTCTTTGGCAGTAATTTCTCCACCTGTAGTTGCTTTTAAATATCCATTCACGTCTTCAGAGTTTATTGCCAGCTTATTTCCTTCTTCGTCATAATATTGAAAAAGCTGATACCCCGGAATATCGCGGCATTTCTTTACCACTCTGGCAAGTTTTGAATCGGTTACTTTTATACTCTGTTTTACACCTTTTTTACCCACAAACTCAAACATCACATTCTTTCCAAGTGCCTTCATGTGTCTGTCTTTTAAAGTAGTGAGGCCAAACGATTTGTTTTCCTTCTCATAAACTTTATTCCCGATCCGGATTAAAGTACTATCCAATAAACCCACCACCGTTGCCAATACTTTTTGCTTATTTAACTTGTTGGTATTCAAGTCCTCTTCTATCTGCCTTCTGATTTTAGGAAGCACTTCTCCAAAGTCGTACATTTTATCAAACTTGGTTTCACATCGGTACTGGGACCATTCAGGATGGTACAGGTATTGCTTCCGGCCTTTGGCATCAACGCCAGTAACCTGCAAGTGGCCTTTAATTATTGGCGAAATCCATACGTTTTCCCAGGCAGGGGGAATTTTCAGGCTTTTGATTCTTTGAAGTGTTTTTTCATCAGCGATCTCAATTCCTTTAGGATCATAATATTTAAAAGAACCCCTTATTGCCCGCCTTGTTATTCCTTTCCTGTTACTATCAGAAATGTACCTTAACCCTATCTCTTCAGCATAAATGACCTCCGGCCTTTCCTCTAAAACTTGTTCGGCAATTTGCATGATTTTTTGATTAGACTGGAAATTATTAACGGGCGGATGGATTAAGAAGTTGAAGAGCAAATCAAGAAGCAGGCATTTCTTAACAGGAAAATAAGAAATGCCACAGCTGGAATTAAGTAGAAAACTACAGGTAAAAGACTTTACCTGCGTTTCTCCTTGTCTCACTTAAATATTTCCTAAGTAAAATCCTCATCCTCATCCATGTCCATAGAAGAGTGGCCGGAGAACATACTGCTCAATAGATCTTTAAATTGAAGGCCTGACACCAGTTGATTTTTACTTAACATGGAGAATTCTGCGAGTCCATGAAGGGCAAATTCCATAAAAAATAACTTATTTTCCGCCGATAACTTTCCATGCAGATTATCAATCAATTCTTTTAATCCTGGCACTTTTAACAATGTGTCTTTATAAGCCGCATTGGATAGGTCGTTTAAAATATCAACGGTATTGCCTACGCCAAACCAATCGGTAATTTTTTTATACACATTGTTTTCCTTCTTTTTCCTTATTTTATCGGGGTTGGGGAAATAGTTTACAAATTGACTCCGAATGGCTTTTCCAAGCAGATTCTGAGCAACAATTCCTGCGCCTTCCTGCTCTCCTTCGTACACCAATTCTATCTTTCCTGTTATGGCTGGAAGAACTCCCCAGAAATCAGAGACCCTGACATGGGTTTGCTTTTCTCCGTTGATCAACAACCTTCGCTCGGCAGAGCTTATCAAGTTTTCATAGGCTGAAATCGTAAGCCTCGCAGACACGCCACTTTTCGCATCCACATATTCACTGCTTCTGGCTTCAAAAGCAATCTGTTCTATCAGGTCCTTAGAAAGATCGTTAAGCTCCACTTTTTCCTTCTGCTCTTTCTTAAGATTCGCCTCCTGATGAGTTATCTTTTTACCAACCTCAATACTTTTTGGATAATGGGTGATAATTTGACTGTCAATTCTATCTTTTAATGGAGTAACAATACTTCCCCTGTTAGTATAATCTTCAGGATTAGCGGTAAATACAAATTGTATGTCTAAGGGCAATCGAAGCTTAAAGCCTCTGATCTGAATATCACCTTCCTGCAAAATGTTAAACAAAGAAACCTGGATCCTGGCTTGAAGGTCGGGTAGTTCATTTATTACAAATATTCCCCTGTTTGACCGGGGAATCAAGCCATAATGTATCACTCTTTCGTCTGAATAGGGTAATTTGAGGGTCGCCGCTTTAATAGGATCTACATCGCCAATAAGATCAGCTACCGAGACATCAGGTGTTGCCAGCTTTTCTGTATATCTTTCTGATCGATGAATCCAGGCAATTGGTGCATTATTCCCGAATTCTTCTATTTTGTCGATCCCATATCTGGATATCGGATTCAAAGGGTCGTCGTTGAGTTCTGATTTATAAATAACCGGAATATATTCGTCCAATAAATTAACCATCATCCGGGCAATCCTGGTTTTGGCTTGTCCTCTAAGTCCCAGGAAATTGATATTATGTCTGGATAAAATGGCTCTTTCAAGATCAGGCACTACCGTTTCTTCATAACCCCATATTCCCGGAAAAACTTCCTCCTTATTTTTAAGTTTTTTAACAAGATTTTCTCTTAGCTCTTCTTTAATTGATCTCGACTGGTATCCTGCTTCTTTTAATTCCCCTAAAGTTTTGATCTGTAATAATTTTTTAACCGGAATGTCTTGATAATTCATAAAATCAGATAAATAATAAGAATTTAAAGGTTTTTTCTTCTGTTGTTTTTATAATCTTCAAATACGAGGTTTCCCAATCCTTGTAAACTACTGTAATAAGCGTTGCCATTGTTGGTTTGCGTAAATTCTCTCACAAACTGTTTAAGATAAGGGTCGGTGGCGATCATAAAGGTAGTTATGGGAATTTTCAGCTTACGGCATTGAGAAGCCAGGTTCAAGGTTTTATTCAGGATCTTACTATCGAGACCAAAGCTATTTTTATAATACTTTATTCCTTCTTTTAAACAGGTGGGCTTCCCGTCTGTTATCATAAAAATTTGTTTGTTTTTATTTTTCCGCCTTCTCAAAAGATCCATTGCCAGTTCTAATCCTGCCACAGTATTGGTATGGTATGGGCCAACCT
>DASPJL010000129.1:0-68491 GCA_035628645.1 Cytophagales bacterium
ATGCAATGTTAATTCCTACTCAGGCAATTGTCCCTGTTCAAAATGGAAAGAAAATATTCGTTGTTGAAAATGGAAAAGCAAAAGAAGTGATGGTAGAAGCTTCCACCAGAACCGATAAAGATATAATAATAACATCAGGAATAAATGCCGGCGATACTGTGATCACCACAGGGGTTATGACATTAAAACAAGGAACACCGGTAAATGTAGTTATCCGCAATAATCAATAAGATGAGTTTATCCACCACAAGCATAAAAAGACCTGTATTCACCATTGTTATCAACCTTATTCTGATATTATTTGGTATTATAGGCTACACGTTTTTGGGTGTCAGGGAATTTCCTTCCATTGACCCGGCTACTATTTCAGTAAGGACAAGCTATTCAGGAGCCAATGCCGATATTATTGAATCGCAAATCACAGAACCCCTTGAAAAATCCATTAATGCCATTGATGGAATTAAAAACATTTCGTCGTCAAGTAACCAGGGTTCAAGCAATATTACAGTGGAATTTCAACTGGATAAAAATTTGGAGGAAGCCGCAAATGATGTCCGGGATAAAGTTTCACAGGCGATAAGAAGTCTTCCTCAGGATATTGACGCCCCTCCTGTCGTTTCTAAAGCCGATGCAGATTCTCAACCTATCATCGTACTCACTTTAAGAAGCGATAAGCGAAGCACTCTTGAATTAAGTGATTATTCGGAAAATGTAGTTGCGCAACGGTTGCAAACATTGCCTGGTGTAAGTAGTGTAAGGGTTTGGGGTGAGAAAAGGTATGCCATGCGACTTTGGATTGACCCTATGAAACTGGCTTCTTATGGTTTAACCGTGAGTGATGTCCGTGACGCTTTAAACAGGCAGAATGTGGAGCTGCCTTCGGGAAAAGTAACAGGAGCGAATACAGAACTCTCAGTTAGAACCATAGGAAATCTGAATACTGCTGAGCAGTTCAATGATTTAATTATTCGCACGGATGGCGCTAAAATTATAAGATTCAGTGATATCGGAAAAGCGGTATTAGGTCCTGAAAATCTTGAAACGAGGATGACGGAATCCGGGATTACCATGGTGGGACTTGCCATAGTACCGCAACCCGGAACTAATTATCTGGATGTTGCTGATGCTTTTTATCAACGTTTGGAACAATTAAGAAAGGATGTTCCCGAAGACATTCAACTGAATGTAGGATTTGACAATACATTGTTCATCAAAAAATCTGTAATGGAAGTTGGGGAAACCATTTTGATCGCTTTGATCCTGGTAATTCTCATTATTTATTTCTTTTTCCGGGATTGGAGTATCGCTTTCCGACCATTGATAGACATTCCTGTTTCTCTGATTACCACTTTCTTTATAATGTATTTGTTTGGGTTTTCGGTGAATGTATTAACGTTGCTGGCGATTGTATTGGCCACAGGTCTGGTGGTAGACGATGGTATCGTGGTTACGGAGAATATCTTTAAAAAGGTGGAGGAAGGAATGTCTCCTATCGAAGCAGCTATAAAAGGTTCCAATGAAATTTTCCTGGCAGTAATTTCTATTTCTATTACCTTGGCGGCAGTATTTCTTCCTGTTATATTTCTCCAGGGTTTTGTCGGGCAATTGTTTCGGGAGTTTGGAGTTGTTATAGCGTCCGCGGTTTTAATTTCGGCTTTTGTTTCTTTGACCCTCACTCCTATGCTCAATGCCTATTTGATGAAGGCCGGGAAACAGGAAAAATCAAAATTCTATAATTTAACTGAACCTTATTTTCAAAAACTTAACCGCAGCTATGCGAGTTCTTTAACCAGTTTCATGAAAAGAAGATGGTTGAGTTTTCCTATTATTTTTACCTGCTTAGGCCTTATCGTTCTTTTCTATACCATACTACAAAAAGAAACGGCTCCGTATGACGACAGAAGTTACATAAGGGCGTCTATATCAGCGCCGGAAGGAGCTTCCTATGACTATATGGTTAGGTTTATGGATGAAATCACTCAGCTTGTAAACGATTCCATTCCTGAAAAGAAGGTTAATTTAGTCATTACGTCGCCCGGATGGGGATCTGCATCCGTGAATAGCGGAATGATGGTACTTTCATTAGTTCAGCCCGATGAAAGAGAGCGATCTCAAAGGGAAATAGCCGATCATTTGCGACAAATGACACAAAAATATCCTGAAGCAAAAACACTGATTACTGAGCAACCTACTATTTCTGTAAACCGAAGAGGTGGATTACCAATTCAATATATTATTCAGGCACAGAATTTTGAAAAGCTGGAAGAGAAGATGCCTCAATTTATGGAAGAAGCTGCCAATGACCCCACTTTTACAACTACGGATGTAAATTTGAAATTTAATAAACCTGAGATTAATGTTTCAATTAACCGGGACAAGGCGCAGAGTTTAGGTGTTTCTGTAATTGATGTTGCCCAGACACTTCAATTGTCTTTAAGTGGACAAAGATTTGCCTACTTTCTGATGAATGGAAGACAATATGAGGTAATCGGACAGTTTGATATTAGTGACAGGGATGATCCACTCGACCTGACGTCCACTTATGTGAGAAGTAATACCGGTGAATTGGTGCAGCTTGACAACCTTGTTACCCTTGAAGAAAGAAGCAGTCCACCTCAATTGTATCATAACAACAGGTATTTGTCTGCAACTGTATCTGCAGGTCTGGCACCCGGCAAAAGTATAGGAGATGGAATTGAAGCAATGGACAGAATAGCCGAAAAAGTCCTTGATGATTCCTTTTCTACTGATTTGGGCGGAGAATCCAGGGATTTTAAAGAAAGTGGGTCCAACACGCTTTTTGCTTTCGGCCTGGCCCTATTATTAATCTATCTGATCCTTGCTGCGCAATTTGAAAGTTTTGTTGATCCTTTCATTATAATTCTTACTGTTCCAATGGCCGTTGCCGGCGCGCTTCTCTCTTTGTGGCTCTTCGGTCAGACATGGAATATTTTCAGTCAGATAGGCACGATTATGCTCATTGGACTGGTTACAAAAAATGGTATTCTAATAGTAGAGTTTGCTAATCAGCTTAGAGAACAGGGTAAATCTAAAATGGAGGCAATAATTGAAGCGTCTGAAGCCAGGCTCAGGCCTATATTAATGACGAGTTTGGCAATTGCTTTAGGAGCCCTGCCAATTGCTCTTGCCCTGGGAGCCGCTGCTACCAGTAGAATGGGTATGGGAATTGTAATTGTGGGAGGAACAATATTTTCGCTTATCCTTACTTTGTTCATTATTCCGGCTATATATTCTATGTGGTCAAGAGAGCGAAAACACAGACCAGAGTTTGAACATGCGGAGATCTATGAACAAAAAGAACTGGAGTATGCTGAGTAAAGGTGAATGAATGGATGAGTGAATGAGTGAATACATGATTAGGAAGTTCCTTAAAAGCCGCAAATCGTCCTGCTGAATTTATTTCAGCATCTTATTTTAGCTGATATAAATAAGAAAAAATTGAATGAATATAGACTGATTGGAATTGTAAACTTTATTCAGGTTTAATGTTTAACCTAGGACAATACAATGAGATCAATAAATTATAATCTCGTCATCCTTAAATCCAATTAGTCCTAATTCAGACCATTTCTTGAATTATTTTTTCAAATTAATGCTTTAATTTCCCCTTGAAAAATAGTCAGTGTCAGTAACACTGACTATTTTTAAGAAAAGATAAAAAAATGAATGACGACCTAAAACAGCTAATTAAAGTATTTGCCAGAAAATGGATGGACGGTAAAATGCAAAATCAATCTTTTCAACACTCTTTAATCGATTATCTCGGGCTTGGTGAATCGGCGCAGGATGAAGAGTTAGTAAGAACTTGTACGGATTATGCTTCTGTTATACTTACGGTCGAGTGTTTGTTAATGGAAGATACTGTTTAAATACTTTCAGAACCGAGCTCAATTAATGTCAATCGGAGTTCTTTAATTCTTCTGAATCTCACCTTACCCCTTTTCATCCACTTTGCAACCAAACTTGTGGAGATCTTTTTATTTAACTTTTTTGACATTATTCTGGAATATTCCGCGGGAATAACCTCTTTTGAGGTATCTATACTTACCATCATATAAGCGACAATTTTTATGAAATCGTTTTATTCAATCATTGATTCTGAGCGGCACTTCGGTTAAAACCAGAATATGTGACTAAAAAAATAAGTACTGCACAGGAAAATTCTTTTACTTTCTTTTGAGGGTATGGAAATAATCCAACAGATTCACAAAAGGCTTAATTGTATCTTCAAGGTCTTTTCCCAGCAAATACTCAATATCCTGTTTCTCAATATCCTCAGAATTTAAATATTGCCTTAACACCAATAAATACTTTTCAAGCACCTCTTTAAGTATTTCGGGAGGTAATTTATTTTCTTCTAAATAATCTACCAATAGAAGAAGCATATTCCTGTTTAAGATGTTTTGCAAGGTTTTTTTGTTAGATTTATGGTTTAACAAATAAATGCTTTAGTAAAGTATTTAAACTGGAAAAAAGCAAAATAGTTTATAAAATTAACATTTGTCAATTTGGTAAACAAACCTTCGTTAGAAAATTTTGTCGAAAATATCCGGCTGGGGGAAAAAATTGCATTTTTTCGAAAGCAAAGTGGTATCTCTCAGGATGTATTGGCACAACGAATCGGGAAAACCCGAAGTACGGTTGCTGCTTATGAAAATAATATTGCAGACATTACGATCTCCATCCTTCGTGATATTGCCAAGGCGCTAGGCATACATATTTATGATTTCGTCCATGACCTGGATGTACCCGGCGATTCAATTAATCCTACCGGTACCACCTATGTGCAGGAGCTGGAGAGCCAGATAAAACAGCTCCGGGAAGATGTTGGTGCCATTAAGAAAGAATTAGCGGATAAGAACCAGGAGCTAAACGATAAGAATAAAATAATTGCCCTGTATGAAAAAAGGGAAGGCGACATTGAAAAAAAAGAAGCTCAGATAGAATCCAAGCTTCAGCAAATGGAAAATCTTTATAACCTGCTTACAAAAAAGCCTTCTTCTCCGACCTGAGCGCTTTAATATCTTCCAGACACTTCCCGATCTCAGCAACCCCCTCTTCCACAAATACAAGTCTCTTCTCCTTCTGCATTAATCTTCTTCTAACCAGATAAATACCTCCTGCACCGATTATAAAAAGAAGAACAAGTATAATTATAAGAAAGCGATTTTGTTCACTTCTGAGCGCCAGGTTTTCCTGCATCAATTCATAATTTTCTTTTTCAGCCAAACGTGCCTCAAGCCCTTCCACTTCATACTTCATTTTTACGGTGGACTCAATATCTACTTTGGCTAAAGCGCTAAGGCTGTCCTTAAGATTATTAGTGATTTTAGAGTAGTAGTAGGCTTTTTCTAAGTTGCCATTCTTTTCAAAGTAACTTCTGATTGAATCGCCCACTTGTGCCAAATCATATAAATCTGAATTTCCATTTCTAGCCAAATTATAAAAATAATTAGCTTGTTCGATGTTTTTTAATTTAAGATTTACATATACTAATTGTAGGCAGGCATAATCTTTAAGTGGAGTATTGAATTCTAAAGATTTATTTAAAAAATATAACGATTTAGGATATTCACCTTTTGAATAAAAGGCACCACCAATATTTATAAATGATCTTGCTATTTCTAATGTATCATTAAATTGGATGCTCAATATTTGAAATTTTTCAAAATAGGTCATTGCTGAATCGTATTTTTTAATCTTCCAAAAAGCTTTACCTAAATTATTATATTCCATTCCTATCTGACTATATTGTCTTTTATCTTTTCTAATTTCTATTACTTTCTTTAAATAATTAATCTGCCTTTTATGGTCGTTTAAAAGGCCATAGGAATTACTATAATTGATATAACAATTTAGAAGAACATCCTCATTAGGTTGCTTTTTTAAATTTATTAAACAAAGTTTATTATATCGTATGGCTTCATTATAATTTTTAAGAAGATTATAGATTATAGCAATATTTTGATATGTTTTGGCTAATAATAAATAATTTGAAGTATTATCTAAATATCTAATTGCAGATAAATAATTTTCTAAAGCTTTTATATTGTTATTGTAATAATAATAGGCATATCCCAAATTTCTATAAGAAGAAATAATACCTTCACTATAATTCTCCCATTTTGCAATATTTAAACATTCACTTGCAGCTTTTATAGCTTGTTCATAATTACCATTCTCTTTGTATACCTTGATTAACTCAGTCAATAAATTAATTTTCTTAATGTTATCAGTTGTAACTTTAATTACATTTATTAAGCTATCTTGTTTATTACAATATCCATGAGTACTTAAAAAGATAGATACAATTAATAATATTCCCCAACATTTAATTGAAAAAAATTTCATATCTGATTACAGTTAAGAATCAAATATAATTAAATTATATAAATATTAAATACAAATTATAGGAGAACAAGTATTATACTTGTTTCCTATAATCAATTCACATATTAATCATTTACAGGCTGTTTTGGTGATGATGGCTCACCTGGATCTGTATTAAGCGTCCCACTCTTTTTTATAACATCTGGTGCTACGGCTTCCTCCTGACTACATGCAAAATTCAAACTGAAGAAGGAAACAAATAATAAGATCCTCAGACCTTTAGATAATGAATTTTTTAATTGATTTTTCATATGTTTTTTCATTTTTATGGTTTAAATAAAATTAACAATTCTTGGAATAAAACAATATTTAATTAAATAAATACCTTTTTTACGAGGTAATTTATCATACTGTTATTTGAAATAGCCTATTTTATAAAGTGGTTAATAGTTTTAAAAAGGAAGAATTTTATGATTCCCCACTTTATCATTAGTTTCTGATAAGTCAGGATGGGTGGTTATTAGAGGTTGTATTTGTGGTTTATAATTCATGTAATCCGCAACAAAAGAAAACTAATGTACTTTCTTCATAATTATTACTTTACCCCGATATATGGAACGTGTTAATTATGTGAAGGTTAAGCGAAGGGCCGGTTTAATAACGTTCAGCAGATGTGATATGGGAAGGCTCATTGGTGATTCACGAATTGATTGTCCCCTACCCTCTCGTTTGCTGAGTAATTTTTGAGGGTCTAAAAGATGAGTTTATTGTGATAAAAAAGGCGAAGAAGAAATTGTCTTTTCTCATTCGCCTTTTTCTTTGAGGAGAGAGTAATCGTTTTTATTCTCCCTGGTGTGCTTCTAAAACTTTCTTCATTCTATCCGCGTCAGCAGTTCTGTTCAACCTTGAATAAATGGTTTGTAAGGTTTCCACTACCGCCATATCTTCCGGATTTATGCTGTAGGCTTTTTCAAAGTAAGGAAGCGATGTTTTTAACAAAGCAACGCCTTCAGCTTCTCTTTTCTTTCCAGTTTTTTGATAGGTGCTTAAGTCCATGGCATTAACTTCTTTCAGGATATCAGCCGCCTTATTGTAATGTACCACACCCAAATTAAAATGTGCTTCAAAATACTCAGGATTTAATTCGATGGCCTTTTCATAATTTTGAATTGCTTTCTCAGTCTCCTTAGTTTGATCGTACATAAACCCAAGGTTATAATAATAATTGGCGTTATTTGGCTCTCTTTCAATGGCTTCTTCCAGGCTCTTCCTGGCTTCATCCAGTCTGTTTGTTGAAATAAGAATATTCAGCTCTTCCTGGGCATAAGATTTTTCCTGAGGGAATAATTTCCTTGCTTCTCTTATGATCTTCAAAGCTTCATCTTCGTTCTTATCAACATTTCTGGCAATGTATATTAAATTGCTATAGATGTCTTGTTTTTGATATCCGAGATCTATCAGTTTATGGTAGGCTTCTTTTGCAGTATTGTAATCTTCCGCCTGCTGCGCTGCTACTCCCAGGTAAAGCAAAGCCGTAGTATCTGATGGTATCATTTCTGACGCAGCTTTAAAATATTTTGCCGCTTCTTTGAAATCAGAATCTTTGTAAGCGATTGCCCCTACATTCAAAGAATTACTATAAAAGGCCTGGATTGTAGAGTCGATTTTAACCTTTTTGTCCTTTTTATTTTCTAACTCATTGGCCTTATTAAAAGATGCAATAGCCACTGCTCCTGGATTTTCTGCCAGGGTTTTGTATTGGCCTGAATCTAAAAATATTGCCTGGTATATTCTACCTCTCATAAGGTGGGTTTTACTTTTATCCCTGGTCTTTTCATGTTCAGCAGCCAAGTCTATATGTTCTTTAGCCTTATCCAGAATATTTTTTTTGAAATTCATTTCTGCTTTCATTATTTCTGAATTTTGAGCAAAAGCTCCAGACCCTATCATGGAAAGGATCACGACGAAGAGAATTTTTTTCATGCTGTATTAGGTTTTTTAGTTTTTATTTTTGGTCCAAATTGTTTTCTGAGTCACGATTTTCTCCTTCTGGTTTTTCTTTATTTTCTCCTTCAATAGCAGTAGTTCCGTCTTCCTCCTTTTCTTCATCTGCCTCTATCAGTTCAATTTTTGCTACGGAAGATATCTCATCGGTTTCATTCAGCTTGATGAGTCTTACTCCCTGGGTGGCTCGTCCCATCACTCTAAGATGTTCTACTTCGATTCTTATAGTGATTCCTGACTTGTTAATAATCATTAAATCATCCGAATCTTTCACTTCAAGAATGGCTACCAGATGACCTGTCTTTTCTGTAACACTGATGGTTTTAACTCCCTTACCGCCTCTGTTTGTCACCCTGTATTCTTCGATAGAAGATCTTTTTCCATAGCCTTTTTCTGATACGACAAGTAATTGGGATTCTAAGTTATTGATACAAACCATTCCTACAACTTCATCTGTTGCACTTGCCAGGGATACTCCCCTCACTCCGGCAGCAGTCCTTCCCATCGGTCTCACATGCTGTTCATTAAAACGGATAGCTCTACCTGATTTCAACGCCATTACAATTTCATTATTTCCATTGGTAAGGCTCACGTTCAGAAGTCTGTCTCCTTCATTTATCGTAATCGCATTAATTCCATTTTGCCTTGGACGAGAATAAGCTTCCAGGGAAGTCTTTTTAATGGTACCTTTAACGGTACACATTATCAGATAGTTATTGTTTATATAGTCTTCGTCCTGTAAGTTTTTAACGTTTATAACAGCCCGAACCTTGTCTTCCTTTTCAATATTGATAAGGTTTTGGATTGCTCTTCCTTTTGATACTTTATTACCCTCAGGGATCTGGTATACTTTTTTCCAGAATACTTTGCCGGATTCAGTAAAGATCAGAAGGTAATTGTGCATGGATGCTATAAAAAGATGCTCGGTAAAATCATCTTCTTTGGTGGAGACGCCTTTTGAACCAACTCCTCCCCTTCCCTGAGTCTTATATTCTATTAAAGGAGTTCTTTTAATATAACCCTGATGCGAAATGGTAATAACCATTGCTTCATCGGCAATCATATCTTCTATCGAAAAGTCATCTTCTGATTGAATGATTTCAGTTCTTCTTTCATCCCCATACCTTTCCTTCATTTCCAGAAGTTCTTCTTTTATGATGCCCATTCTTAACTCTAAGCTTCCCAGAATTTCTTTTAATCGGGTTATTAGTTTTTGAATTTCTTCAAATTCATTAACTATTTTCTCCCTTTCCATTCCAGTCAATCTTTGCAAACGCATTTCAAGGATAGCTTTGGCTTGTATTTCGCTAAGATTGAAGGAGGTCATTAACCCAGTTTTTGCAGTTTCCGGATCTCTCGAATTTCTGATCAATGCTATTACTTCATCCAGATGATCCAAGGCTATTAAATACCCTTCTAAAATATGTGCGCGTTTTTCAGCTTCTCTTAATTCATATTCTGTCCTTCGGGTAATTACCTCATGCCTATGTTCTACAAAACACTGAATCTGATCTTTTAGATTTAAAGTAACGGGTCTGCCTTTCACAAGAGCTACTGCATTTACTCCAAAAGAGGATTGAAGTTGTGTATACTTGTAAAGATTATTTAATACAATATTTGGAATGGCATCCTTTTTAAGATCATAAACTACCCTAAATCCATCTCTGTCTGATTCATCCCTTAGTTCGGAAATCCCTTCAATCTTTTTCTCATTAATCAATTCAGCGGTCCTTTCAATCATAGATGCCTTATTTACCATATAAGGTATTTCGGTGACTACAATCTGATCTTTTCCGCTTTTTGTAGTTTGAAACTCTGCCTTTCCTCTGATCACAATCCTTCCTCTTCCTGTTTCAAATGCAGACTTTACACCCTGATACCCGTATATTGATCCTCCTGTAGGAAAATCAGGCGCAGTTACATGCTGCATTAATTCAGTTATCGTGATATCGTGATTATCAATATAGGCGATAATTCCGTTAATAATTTCAGTGATATTGTGAGGCGGCATATTGGTAGCCATTCCCACAGCAATTCCTGAAGTTCCGTTAATTAAAAGGTTGGGAATTTTAGCAGGTAAAACGGTAGGCTCACTTTGAGAATCGTCAAAGTTTGGTTGAAAATCAACCGTGTCTTTATTTAAATCAGCAAGTAGTTCTTCAGCTATCCTCTTTAACCGGGCCTCCGTATAACGCATAGCTGCTGGTGGATCACCATCTACAGAACCAAAATTTCCCTGTCCGTCCACCAAAGGATATCGAAGTGACCAATCCTGCGCCATTCTCACCATCGTGTCATATACAGATGCATCTCCATGAGGGTGATATTTACCAAGGACCTCTCCTACTATTCTGGCTGATTTTTTATAAGGTTTATTATAATTAACGCCCAACTCCGACATCCCGTAAAGAACCCTTCGGTGTACAGGTTTTAATCCATCTCTCACATCCGGAAGCGCTCGTGATATAATTACCGACATCGAATAATCGATGTATGCGCCCCGCATTTCGTCTTCAATATTTATCGGAATTACATGTCCTCCTGATGGTATTATGTTTTCGCCTTCTGCCATATTAAATTATTATAAAAACTGTGCAAGATACACAAAAATCTATTGTCATGGGCATCAATTTAATGATCTGAACCCTTCTGATTTAAGAAAATTTTAATGTTTTTGATAGTAACAAATCCTGAATAGGTGTAGTTGATTTTTACACCCGCTACTTCGTCCTTAATAAGGATCCATTCTCCTTTTGTTTTTACCTCTTTCTCTTATGAATTTCCGGTCTTCTTCCCCATAGTTAGGATTTTGCAATCGTTGAAAAGGGTTTCCCCTAAATACCCGCCCTCCATGGTAATGATGAACCCTCACTCCACAAGCCCTGATAGGACATTTACGAACCAAAGGAATGCTGTAACTGATACCCCAGGTTACATAAAATGTAATCATCTTGTGGTTATTCACCGGAAAATCAAAATCCCTAAGCTCGAAAGGTTGAGTTTTGTATTCGAGTGAAGGCTTTAGAAACATTCTGAAATATTCGGAATATTTTCTTTCCATGGTTATCCCTAAATTGACGAATGGTCTCATGGAATTATTTGCAGTATTAACAGAAGGACTTCCTTTGTATACCCCAGCTTCCAAATCGAGAAGGTAACCATACAAACGATTCTCAAAATAAGTATAGCCAAGATGACCGTAAAACTTTTTAAAGCTCCCTGTTCCTTTCAAATTGTAGACATCTAAAGAATTTTCAAAAGCATTGGGCTTTAGCTTTTTCATAAAATAGAAATCATAAGATGTTCCTCCTCCCAATCTTACTTTCCCAAAATCGAATAACATCTGAAAATGAAAGGGAATATTTGAACCCAGTCCTTTATATTTTACAGTAGATGTATCAATTTGATTATCATCCTGATTAAAATAGCCATAATTATACCTCCCGCTTTGCCAGGAGGTTAACCCATAACCAGAAGAAAAATTAAATTGAAATCTTTCCAGCAATAATGCTACCTTACTTGGACCTTTTTTAATTTTAAAGGCTGATTCACCCTGTTTTATTGACGGTGATTGGATTGTATCCTGGTTTTCACCATCAATGTTTTCTTCGTCATATTCCTCTTCGTCGTCATAGCCATAGTCGTCTTCTTCTATGTCTTCTTCCAAAGGCTCTTCTTCTGAAACCTCCTCCGATTCCTCAATTAGCTGTTCCTGCTTTTCCTTTTTCCTTTCCTTTTTAGATCGCTTTTTTTGAGCAAGGGAAATTGAAGAAGTTAAAATGATAAGAATCAAAGTAAGTTTTAAAACTTTTAACATCTATAATTTTAGTGACATGGCCTTTTATTCCACGAAAGCGCAATAAACGAATTTATTTAGTCTTCTTAAATAAATTTTTAAACGAAAAAGCATGTGCTGATTATATCCGCTGATAATTATTAAGAATATCAAATTAAAAAGAGACCAAAAAATGAATTACATAAATTCGCTTTTTAATTATCAGCATTAACAAAAAAAAAGTAGCGCCGTACCTTATTAATGTAATCAATTAAAATAAGGCTATGGAAAAATTAAAATTATTTTTATTTGCACTTGCCACGACTGCATTATTGTATTCTTGTGAAACGAAAAGACAAGAAGGAGGCAGTGAAGGATCGGGTCAAGGGCAAGGTTTTGAAGAAGAAACCACCAATGATGTCAATGACTTAGCCGAAGATCCGGTGGACAATGCCGAAGAGGCTAACGAGAACAAATTTGAATCAAACTCAGCTGCCAGTGATGCAGAATTTATGGTAGAAGCAGCAGAAGGCGGAATGTTTGAAGTGGAGGCCGCGAGACTGGCCCAAAGCAAAGCAAGCTCTCAAAAAGTAAAGGATTTCGCTATGCACATGGAAAAAGAACATTCTAAAGCCAATGATGAATTGAAGGCTTTGGCTGCTCAAAAAAATGTGACGCTACCGAAAACATTAAGCAATGACAAAATGGAAAAAATTCAGGAATTGACCAATTTGTCCGGAACAGAGTTCGATAAAGAATATATGGACATTATGGTAGAAGACCATAAAAAAGATGTAAATACCTTTGAAAGCGAAGCAAAAGGCGAAACTCAGGGAGAAGTAGAAGCCTGGGCAGCTAAAACTTTGCCAGTCCTTCAAAATCATCTTGAAATGGCAAAACAAACTAAGGATGAAGTAGATAATCTCGGGGGAAACAACAACAATCTGTAATTTAATATTAAATACAAAAAAAAGAGCGATATGAACTTATTGCTCTTTTTTTATGTGTTTAAAATAAAAAATAAAGAATCTTTGTTTTCGATTTGCAAATAAAGATTAAAACTCTATTTTTGCATCACAATTTTGGAGTGGTAGTTCAGCTGGTTAGAATGCCTGCCTGTCACGCAGGAGGTCGCGGGTTCGAGTCCCGTCCATTCCGCAGATTGAAACCTAAGAGCCTTGATAGATCACTATCGGGGCTTTTTTGATTTTAGTCGGTAGCAACTTTTAGGGATCTGGGATCTGTCGGAAAAGTTGAGGGGAATGCATTTTTCAACTTAATATTGAACAGATGTCTTTTAGAAGTACCCACCTTAGAATAATACCAATTATGCCTACACCGAAGGAAGAGCGAACCTACAGCGAACCTACAGCGAACCTAGAAAATTCCAGGAAAACGGTTTAAAAATTAGAATAATACAAAAACCTTATTTTTATCGGTGAAAAAATTGAAAGTTCTGGCGGTCCGTCAGTTTTATCAATTTTTCCAACAGTAGTTTGAGCCCTTACTACATTGTCTGCCTTTTCAACAAATAGTGGTAAACATTTTGATTACCAACTGTCATAACGTAAGAATCAACAAAAACCCATCCTTGTTCACTCATGAAATTTAATGCATCGACTATTGAATTAAATTTAATGACCTTTCCATCTTCATCTTTAAGTCTTGCATCACTGAAATACTTTTTTTCTTCTCCAAAGTCCACAGAGATAGCTACTTTATGACTTAACGGCCTCGATTTGGCAATAATCATTGCATAGACCTCTTTGTTTTGACTATAGGCATCGAACCCGATTATAATAAAAATTAATATAATAAGTTTTTTCATATTATTTAGTGATTTTAACTTGCATGTTTTTATTAATAATAATCGTACCAAATGCCTTATAAATCAACCGTTCTAGTAAGGGAAAAATTAGTCGAGTCAATTCTGAACCAATCCTCCGAAAATGTATCTTCTATCTCTTTTCCAAATTTCAACATTGCAAGGTTCGAAACCATAGTTTCAATATCTATTAAATAATATTTATAATCGTAAAAACTAAACCTCGATTTTTCAATATGCATTCCAGAAGAAACTTCATTAAATTATCAGCTACCGTTAGCATAGGTTTTATTGGCCTTAATCGATTTGCTCAAGGTTGTACACCAAAAGACGGACTTGGGTATGGGGATCTTATTCCCGATCCTAAAGGAATTCTTGATTTGCCTAAGGGTTTTACTTATAAAATTATTTCAGAAACAGGCACTAAAATGACAGATGGGTTTTATTTACCCGGCGCGCCGGATGGAATGGCTACATTTTCCAGCACAAATGGAAAAACCATTCTGATCAGAAATCATGAATTAAATGCCGGGAATGCGGAAATTGGCCCGTTTGGAAAAAACAACGAATTGCTAACCAAGATAGACAAAAGCAAGGTTTATGATTTTGGAAAAGGTATAAAACCTGGAATGGGGGGCACCACGACTTTAGTTTATGACGAAGATTCACAAAAGGTAGAAACCGAATATTTAAGTCTTGCCGGAACAATTCGTAATTGCGCTGGCGGCCCAACGCCTTGGAACTCATGGATCACCTGTGAGGAAACAATAGAAAAAGTTGGGGGTATGGACGGCGCCCTGGAAAAAGATCATGGATATACTTTTGAAGTACCTGCCTCTGCCAAGGTTGGATTAGCAGAACCGGTTCCCATAAAAGGGATGGGCCGATTTAACCATGAAGCAGTATGTGTAGATCCAAGGACAAATATTGTTTACCTTACCGAGGACAGGCCAGATGGCTTGATTTACAGGTATCTTCCAAATGATATTAAAAATATTCATAAGGGCGGGAAACTACAGGCCCTGGCGGTAAAAGGATCTAAGAGCATGGATACAAGAAATTGGGAGAACTTAACTACGCCTAAGTTGGATAAAAATAAAGAGGTGGAAGTAGAATGGATTCATCTTGAAAATGTAGAGGCCCCAGATGATGACCTTCGTCTCAGAGGGTTTGAAAGTGGTGCGGCACGCTTTGCCAGGGGCGAAGGAATGTGGTTTGGGAATGATGAAATTTTCTTTGCCTGTACAAGTGGTGGCACTAATAATCAGGGCCAAATATTTAAATATCTCCCCAGCTCCAAGGAGGGAACTGCTGAAGAAAAGGGGAATCCCGGAAAACTGGAACTTTTCATAGAGCCGAACGACTCAGCCATCTTAAAAAGTTGTGATAACCTTACCGTTGCTCCCTGGGGTGATATAATTGTTTGTGAAGATGATAAAGCGCCTTTCGTCTTGGGAATAACCCCTGAGGGACAGATATATAAATTTGCAAGAAATGCAGGTCATCAGTCTGAGTTTGCTGGAGCAACTTTTTCGCCGAGTGGAAAAACTTTATTTGTAAACATGCAAGGAGCCGGGCTTACTTTGGCAATTACAGGACCGTGGAAGTAATTTTCAAAGTTGGAAGCGGGAAGACGGAAGTTTAAAAAGCTTCCCACTTCTAACTATTTTTACCCAACATTATGATACACAGCCGTTACATCATCATCCTGCTCAAATTTCTCAATCAAGTTCATAATTTCATCCTCTTGTTCATGATTCAATTCAACAGTTGTATTTGGAATCCTTTGAAGGGTTGCTGATTTTACATGTATTCCTTTTTCCTCTAAAAATTTTTGCATGTGGGCAAATTCGGAAAACGCAGAATGCACTGTAATTTCGCCTTCTTCTTCAATAATTTCTTCTAAACCATAATCAATTAGTTCTAACTCCAGCTCCTCCTTATCATAGCCATTTGCATCAAATTTGAATACACCCTTCCTGGTAAAAATAAAATCCAACGAGCCTGTTTTCCCCAGTGTCCCCCCTCCTCTTGTAAAGTACATCCTCACATTGGCAACCGTTCTTGTAGAATTATCAGTAGCTGTCTCCACCAGAATTGCTACCCCATAAGGTCCATAACCTTCGTACACCACCTCTTCATATTCCTTTTCATCTTTGGCAGAAGCTCGTTTAATTGCCGCCTCAATTCTATCCTTCGGCATGTTATCCGTTTTTGCATTTTGAATTAAGGACCGCAGGCGAGGGTTGGTTTCAGGATCAGGGCCACCGTTCTTTACAGCTATTGAAATTTCTTTACCATATTTCGTAAATGTTTTGGACATCCAATCCCATCTTTTCTCCTTTCGGCCCCTTCTGAATTCAAATGCTCTTCCCATAAGTTTTAACTATTGTTTATTAAACAGGCTTTTATAACTGCCGGCAAAGATAAAATAAATAGAAACTACAGTAAATATTTCCGGCTTATTTGAACTGGATTTTTTTCTTTTAAATAGAATGAATCCATATTAAAATTAATTCATATAATTTTAAAGAAAATCTTGTATCATATTCGTTTAAATTATTTAGAATTATACTTTAGATCAGTTTGTGAAGCGGACCTGTGTCTTTTTAAATTATCCAAACTATTCTTGTTGCAAAATACCAGACATAAAATAGCCAGGATTATAAATCATCGGTGGCATTAAAAATTTAATTATATACACATGAAATGGGCATAAACAGAAGCATATCAAAATGTGGATGAATATTATGCGAATTCCATGTGACAATTAAAAAACAATTATATACACATGAAACCCTCATGGAACAAAGTAAAACAAAAGGAATGAAAATGGCAGAGGGTTCCATATGTTCCCATGAATTTAAAAACATTTACGTATGAAAGCAAAATTTAAACTAGGCGCCCTGAATGTGGTGATTACAGATGATAAAATAGAGCATGACGAGACCAAAGCCGTAATTCATAAGGTAAAAGATGACGAAGAATATACCTTTGATGCAATTACTTGTTTGGCCAGACCAGTTGAATTTTCTGTCCTTAACCGATTATATTCTCTTGATAAAAAGGAGGTGAGGAAAATCTGCGATATAGTAAATACGACAAAAGAAACCGGAGTTATTTCTACCGATAATTACCACCTCATTTTAAGTCCAATGTTCGACAGATTCACCTTTTTTGGAAAAGATGAAGCCGAAAAATTAACCAATGAAGTGATTGATGAATGTATTAAGCTTAATGTAAAAAGCCTGAGAGTTACACAGTTTTGTCTTATGCTTCATGAACATCCGGTTTTTGACCAATTTAAAGGTATTCTACAGGCTTTTACTTCCAGGAAAGATTCCCCATTGGACCTTGTTTATTTTGATGTTCCTGATAAATATTTTTATGAACTGAACATTTTCTTTCAGACTTTCGAAAAGAAACCAGTTAAGAACTAAGAGTTCAGTTTAATTTATAAGAATAAATGTGGAGGATACTTTAGATGTAATTATTATTGGTGCGGGGCCCATTGGAATGGCTTGTGGTATTGAAGCCACAAAATCCGGACTGAGTTATTTAATAATTGAAAAAGGATGCCTGGTAAATTCTATTTATCATTATCCATTAAATATGACCTTTTTCTCGACCTCTGAGAGGCTTGAGATAGGCGAAGTACCCTTCATTTGCAATAATCCAAAACCCAACCGTACAGAAGCGCTTGAATATTACAGAAGGGTAGCTATTTCCTGGCAACTCAAGATCAATCTTTATGAAAAGGTAAAAGCAGTTGAGCAATATGGCAATTTCTATAAATTAAAGACTTCAAAAAAAGAATACTTAACCCGGTCAATTATTATTGCTACGGGTTTCTATGATATTCCTAACCTTTTAGGAATTGAAGGCGAAGAATTGCCTAAAGTGCTGCATTATTACAGGGAAGCTCATCCATTCTGGGGGCAAAAGATTGCTGTGATCGGGGCAGCTAACTCTGCTGTAGATGTTGCTTTAGAAACTTTTAGAAAAGGCGCCGAAGTCACAATGGTAATTCGTCAGGCTTCTTTTGGTGATAATATAAAATATTGGGCAAAACCGGATATTGAAAACCGGGTTAAAGAAGGATCTATTAAAGCTTATTTTAATTCAAGTCTGTTAAGAATTGGAGAAAAGGATATTGATATTCTTACGCCCAAAGGTTTGGTTACTGTTCCAAATGACTTTGTACTTTCTATGACAGGTTACTTACCCAATTTCACTTTGCTTGAGAAAATGGGTATTTCTGTTGGCGATGATGAAATGAAGACACCGGTCTACAACCCTGAAACAATGGAAACTAATATGTCAGGCGTTTATTTGGCAGGTGTTATTTGTGGAGGATTAAAGACCAACAAATGGTTTATTGAAAATTCGAGGGTACATGCAGAAGTTATCATCAGGGACATCTTAACAAAAAGAGGAGAAGCAACTATAAGTTCCTAGCGTCGAATTGATTTCCTCTGTTTAGAATACTACTCAATTTTTCTAAGTCCTCCTTTTCATGTAAAGCATTAATTACAATCCTGGTGATCGGCAAGTCTTGAGGCGTTGGATAAGGAAAACTGGAAATTAATATATCTTTTGAGAAAAGAAAATTATATAGTTTCTGATCCTGGGTATAAAAGACCGGAAAGTCAGGAAGAAAGCTAAACATCGACCATTTAGGAAGGAGATTGATAAAATAGTTTATGTTCTTTCTTAACTTTTTTCTTGCCTCTTTATAAACTTCTCCGGCATTGGTAAAGGCATGAAGATAAGCAGGAATTATTGGAGAACTTCCTCCAAAAGCTGAAGTCATTTTTAACCCTTCGATAAGCTTTTTACTTCCAGCTATCACTCCTCCGGGGATTCCCAGCGCTTTTCCAAGAGATCCGACAATAACGATATCTACCTCAGTTGTTTTTGATAACCTCTGAAAAATGCCTTGCCCCTCCTCTCCTATTATACCTAACCCATGGGAGTCATCGATTATTAAAGTTATTCTTTTGTCCTTTGGTAGCTTAGAAATCCAGTCAAAGGAAGTTGGTTTAGCATATAAAGGGTCAACTGAATTACTAATCAAAAAAACATCTTCCTGTTCTTCTTTTAGGTAAACTATCAGATTTTCAACCCAATCGTCAAAGTCTCCAGAATAAAAATCACTATTTGTATGGGTAAGGGCAGGATGAGTATTTGGAGCATAAATAAACTTCCCTCTTCCTTTTAAATATTCTATCAGAATTTTACCGGCAAGAAATCCACTGGAAACGGTCAGTGCAGATCCAGTACCTATAAATTCACTTAAATAATTTTCAGCCTCTTCAAAAATTGCCAATTGTAAATTGGATATTCTTGAACTGGAAAAATTAGAACCATAAAGATTCATTCCCTCAAAAAGAAGCTCTCTAAATGCCTGATTGTGGGAAATACCTAAATAAGAGGTTCCTGAAAAATAAAGGTATTCTTTATTATTTATTGAAGTCGTTCTTCCCGGAAGTGAAGTGGTTTTAGCCATTAATTATATCAACTTTTTAAGATAACGCCCAAACCATTTCTCTCCGGAAAAGATACACTTCCATTTTCTATAGTTACTCCTTCAGCAATGTCATGTTCCAACAAAAGCGCCCCATCCATATCCACATAATCTAGCATGGGAAGCAGCTGAGCTATCGCGGAGATGCCAACTGAAGACTCGGTCATACATCCTACCATTATTTTCATACCATAATTTCTGCCGTCGGCTATCATTCTTCTGGCCGGGGTTAAACCGCCGCATTTGGTTAGTTTTATATTTATTCCATGAAAGTGTCCCTTACATTTTTGAACGTCCCCTTCTGTCTGGCAGCTTTCATCCGCTATCAGCGGCAAAACGCTCTTACTATATAAAACTTTCATACCCTCCCAATCTTCGGCATGAAGTGGTTGTTCTATAAATTCAACGTTAAGTTTTTTAAGTTCCACCGCGTTTTCTGATGCTTCATCTACTGTCCATCCGCAGTTAGCGTCAACCCTAAAAGTGGAATTCGTATGTTTTCTAAGTTCTTGTATGATTTTAACATCTTCCTTTGTCCCTAATTTGATTTTGTATAAGGGCCATGGCTTTTCTTTTAATTTTTCAACCATCTTTTCAATGGTATCAATACCGATGGTATAATTGGTTAAAGGGAGATTTTCAATTTTCAATCCCCATAATTCATATAACGGACTTTCTTTCAATTTTCCATACAAATCATTAGCCGCTATATCCAAGGCACACAAAGCAAAATGATCCTTCTTTAAATAAGGATACATTGTTTCCCAAAACTTTTCAGGACTATCCAATTTAGAGTTTTCAATTTTCTCCCTGATTTGTTCAAGGTCGTTCATCATTTTCTCAATCGTGATTCCGTAATAAGGATTGGCCGTTGCCTCCCCATAGCCACTCAGTCCATTTTCCTGAAGCTCTACGATTAGAGTTTTTTGAATATCATGCGCTCCATGGAAAATCTTAAAAGTATGTTTGAGCTTTAAGTCAAAGGAATGTAAAATTAATTTCATAACGGCCTGGATTGAGTATAACTGAAGGTAAGCAATTTATAAAATAAAAGCCTAAAGCAAGTAGCTATAGGCTTGTGGTTTTATAATAAAAGCAGGTGTTAATGCATTTTAGCAATCTTCTTAAAGGAGGTGATGATGCCTTTGATCAGAGAGGAAGAAAAGCCATAATGTTCCAGCTCATTAAGACCGGCAATGGTACAACCCTGAGGAGTGGTTACTTTGTCAATTTCCCTTTCAGGATGATGTCCCCTTTCAATCAAAAGTGCAGCTGCTCCTTTAGCTGTTTGGGCCGAAATAATTTGAGCGCTTTGAGCATCAAAACCTATTTCAATTCCTCCCTGAGAGGCAGCACGGATAAATCTTAATGCAAAAGCAATTCCACACGCGCCTAAAACGGTAGAAGCTTCCATAAGTTCTTCTTCAATAATTAACGCTTTCCCTAATTTATTGAAAATCGAAAGGACCATTTCCTGCTGATCTTTTGTTGCTGAAAAAGAGGAAATACAGGTCATTGACTCCTGAATGGCAATAGCAGTATTAGGCATTGCACGGAATATAGCCAGGTCCTTTCCTATTACTCCAAGCATCTCTTTAATCGTCACCCCGGTAACTACGGAAATAATAATATGTTTCGCAGGATCTATATCATTCTTGATTTCAGCCAACACATCTTTGATTTGTTTGGGCTTAATTGCCAGAATTACAATTTCCGATTGTGCAACTGCAATTCTATTGTCGGTAAGTGTATTGATACCAATCTTCTTAAGTGGCTCAAGAAGCTCAATTTTTCTCCTTGTAACAGTTATATTTTGAGCTTTGATCAGCTCTGACTTTACCAGCCCTTCTGCTATTGAAACACCAAGGTTTCCTCCGCCAATAATGGCTATTGTTTTATTACTGAACATTTCTGATGATTTTGATAGCACAAAGGTATTATTTTATACCTATTAATGAAGTGGCAGCTTAAAAAGTTGAGAGAGGGATAAAGCCTTGATAATAGGCATTAAAAAATCATCTTCCTGATTTTTACAATTCTTAGTTTCCAGTAAAACCATTGATTCACCTGTTCATTATAAGGGTGGGAATTGTCATGGTAAATTTTGGAAAAATACCAATAAGCAGCATCAATCTGATTTATTTTCAAATATGCCAGTCCAGTGTAATATTCAGCATCGCCGAAATAATCATTTTCTCCACCTTTTTGGGCCTGGGTGAGTATTTTCAAAAAGTTTTCAATTGCTTTTTCTGCCCTATTTAACTCTAAATAGCTTATTCCCGACAGGAAAGTATCTTCGTTTGACTCCAAGGATTTATTCTCATAAATATTAATTACGTCCTGGTAGTTTTGTGAGGTAAAGCTATATAAAACTGAACTATGGCTTGGAGGTTTGTCTCCTGATAGATTTAGTTGATATACAGAATATTGATTTTCAAAGAGAACGTCGTTGTTCAGGGTGAACAGTTCAAAAACAAATACGGTAAGTCCGAATAGCACAATGACCGCAAGTATCTTGACAACTATGCTGTATTTATTGAGAATGCCTTGCTTTTTACTTGTAAATTCATCTCGACCTAAAAAGTCAAGTTTCTCCCTTAATGAAGCGCTTTTAATAATAGAACGTGCAATCTTATGTCTTTCTACTTCGTAAGCTAATTGAGGATCTGATTTTAACCTTTCTTCAAAAACCTCCATTTCCGTATCACTAAGGGATCCGTTTAAGTACAAATCAATTTCCTCAAGGTATTCCATATTTTGGTTATAACTCATTACTTAAAAACTAGTTGGATAAGAGTATTCTCTGAGGTTTTAGAAGGAGTTCCGGTTATTTAAAATTCAAATCATATTATTCTGAACATATATATAAATCAAGATCTGAATTTTAACATAAATTCTCTCTATTGTAAGAACTTAACCACCTCCTCAATATAGAAACCTTGAGCATTAAGACTTAAAATGGACGAGAAATAAACTTATCATCTTTAAAACGATCTGATTATTATAAGGATGTGTTTTATAAGTATTTCTTTTAACAAATACTCAATATTTTCTCGTTAGTCTTGAGTGGAGTACCCTTTTTTTCTTGTTTTTTAGCGTTTTAGCAGGACAAACGACATTCAATAGCCTTTGATACTTTTCAATCTCTCAATGAAAACTTTTTGAGCCTCATTTATTTTTCTTACAGCTTCAGGTATTTCAAAGAAACCAGCTTTGTCTATTTCAGGGAAATCTTGCCATTTTCCCGATTTTGGCGGCCACTCTAAAGTAAAATTATTGCTGATAACAGTTACTGTTTCCAGCGAAGTTTCAAACCCCCAGGCATGGACAATTTTTCCACTTTTTAATTTGGTAAAGCCCAAATCCACATAAGGAGGGGAAGGCTTTATTCCTGTTTCTTCTTCAAATTCCCGCTGAGCCGTTAAAAGTAATTCTTCATCAGGCTCTTGCAGACCTTTAGGAATAGTCCAGAATCCTAAATCTTTATTTCTAAAGAACGGACCTCCCGGATGAACCAGAAATACCTCCGAAACACCATTCCGGTTTCTAAACATTAACAATCCTGCAGAAATTTGGGGCAAGGCTTACTTTTTTAGGTTAACAACTTCTTATATATAATTTAAACTACAGAAAGCGAAAGTAGTTAAGTTAGTGGTTATCAACAATCATAACAATCATCCCTAAAGTCATGGAATAAAAATAAAACAAATATTGAATTTTGATTTTGTATGAAAAAGAATATTTGCTTTCTTTGCAACTCGATTTTTTAGATGATCGGTTCCGTAGCTCAGCTGGATAGAGCAACTGCCTTCTAAGCAGTAGGTCATTGGTTCGAATCCAATCGGAATCACTTTTTAGCAATAAGCGGCCTTGAGTATCAACTACTTAAGGCTTTTTTGTTTAACAGATTAAATTAGAAATATTGAATTAAGCTAGCTTCAGAAAACTAAAGCGCCAAAACCTTCTTACACTCTTCTTTTATTTTTTTCTTGGTCAATGGCTTAATCAGATATCCGTCACATCCTATAAGTTTTGCTTTATTATAATCTCTCTCAGAAACAGAAGAAGTTAAAACAATCACTTTAATGTCTTTTGTAAATTCAAATGGCAGTTTATGAAATTTGGTCAAAAACTCAAAACCATCCATAATGGGCATATTCAAATCTAAAAAAATGATGTCGGGTGGCAAATCCAATTGATTTAGAATCCTAAGGTAATTCATACCTTCATAGCCATTAAACATAATTTTAATACTCTCCGTAAGACTCAAATCCTCTATTAGCTTTTTATTGACCAGATTTTCAATCGGGTCATCATCAATCAATATAACTGATTTACAATGCTTCATATTGATAACTTAAAAGAAAGCGCAATTTATTTTTTATTTCAGTTTAAATTCCCGCTAAATCGTTTTGCTTTCTTACTTGAGATGTATTTTGGACGTAATGCTTCCAAATATTCTTTTTCTAAAAAAGATCATAGTCTTTATAAAAAGTTTTTACAAAATCGCAAGATTAGTTTACTATAAATTAAAAACTAAAAGTACATCTGGTAACGGCTTTCTGATAGAAGAAAAGGTTACTTATTAGTTCTACATAGAATAGATTGCAAGACAAACGTATATTCTATGATTGAATTAGCTCCTGGAATATTTTTACATGCCTTTCAAAATTCTTCTGATGCTAAGTCGCAGCTTGATGAGGAAACAAAAGATGATTCTGAAATCGTTTTTAAAGGAGAACTTTCTCTTTTAATGGAATTAGCATCAAGATATGTGATGTCTATCGGCTCGGGTCGGTATAAAGATTATTTCTATAACTCTACAGGATTTTCCGCTCCTACAATGTCTTTACAATCTGCAATCTGGGCAACGGAGTCCATTTTAAACCCTCAAAATCCGCTATCATATTTTATAATATTAAAGAAAATAAAAACATTGACTTAATGATGCAATTAAAAATTTAAAGTAAAGGATTTCTCGTTTGACTAGCCTTTTAAATACAATTTAAACACAGTTCCCTTCCCTAGTTCGCTTTCCACCTCAATTTTGCCTTCTGCATTATCTACAATTCTTTTTACAAGCGCCAATCCTACCCCTTTTCCTTCGATATTATTTACAAGTCTTTTGTACATTAAAAAGATCTTATACTTATCTTCCTCACTTATTCCCATCCCATTATCCGATACTTTTAATAACAACGTATTATTTCTTAGTTTTTCCGAAGTCACATTAATCACAGGACTTCTATCCTTTGCTCTATACTTAATTGAATTTGAAATCAGATTATAGAGGATACTTCTTAAATTCTTTTTTGAAAAATGAATGGCAGGCGCTTTTGAAAAGTCTTCAATAATTTCAGTATCTGATTCTTTTATTTGTACCTGGAGATCATACTTTACCTCCTTCATTAATTCCCCAAATGCTATTGAACAATAATCCCCTGTTTCATTTGCATTACCCAGTTCTGCAAGGTCTTCAACCCTCGTTTTTAAATTATTCAGGGCGCTGTTAATATGATCGAGCAAAGCCTCCTGATCCCATTCTTTAGGAATAGAAAGGACTAAGGCTTCAATAAGTCCTCTCAAATGATTGATGGGCGATTTTAGATCATGAGAAACCGCATGCACGAAATTATTTAAATCGTTATTCAGACAAATAAACTTTTCATGTTCCTCTTCAAGATGCTTCAGCTTTTTGATAAGTTCTTTCTTTGTTTTATTTAATTCACTTACATCTTTTAAGACTTCATTCATGCTTATTGTTTTTTTTCTTTTTACGACAAAAATAAATTAGAGTAGAAAAACAACCAGGTTATTATTATCCTTTTATTTCGGGCGATTAAAGGGCTTGCATTTGTCCATTTATTTATACTATTTTATCAATTTATGAAAGTATACGGATTTAGTGGCTTGGGAGCCGATGAAAGGGTGTATTATCTTTTGAATGAGAAACTCATAACAGAAATAATTCCCGTTGCATGGATTCCCCCTTTTGAAAAGGAATCGATTGAAGAATACGCTTTGAGGCTTTCGAAAAAAATAGAAAAATCAGAGGAAGTTATTTTGGTCGGAGTATCCTTTGGAGGAATTATTGCGATAGAAATAGCCAAACTCATAACTCCTCATAAAGTAATCCTAATTAGTTCGGCAGTTACTCTTCAGGAAATCCCATGGTATTTCCGAATGATGGGATTGTCAAAAATCAACAAAATTATTCCTCCAAAATTCATTCTTCCCCCCGCCTTTATAAACAATTGGGTTTTTTCCATTAAAAAGAATGAGTATAAAGCGATGCTAAAAGATATTCTGGAAAGCACTGACAAAACCTTTGCAAAGTGGGCCATAAACCAGATAGCCAACTGGAAAAATATAGAAGAACCCAGGAATGTTATTCGAATTCATGGCACAAGAGATAGATTATTGCCTGCAACGAATAAGACCAATATTAAAATAAATAACGCGGGCCATTTTATGGTTATTGAAAATGCCGAGGAAATTGCAGCTATTATTAATAAGGAACTTAAAGATTAAAATTTACTATTCAAAACCAGGTAACGATCAGAATCTTAGGTTAACTTCTTTTAAATATTACAAATTCAAATTTTCTCCCATTTCTATTATCCATCTGCATTTAGGTATTCCTCTCCTCTGAATGAATAGTCAGTTGTAAATTTTAAAACAATCTTTTTATGTAAAATGGCTGAAACTTTTAAACAAAACTTACTTTAGAACCGAGGAAATTTAAAATAAAAAGGAATTAATATTCACAAGATGCTGTATTTTTAACAACCATTTAGAATAATAAAATTATGGATGTGAAAGCCTTCAAAAAAAATTATCCTTGTGATACAACATATAAGGACGTAAAAGAAAAAATTCAAAAACTGGAAAAATCTATAAAGTTTTTTCAACAATTCCAGGCAACTATCATTTTAACCAAAGAAAGGTATAATTAGATTCTAATTTTGTTAAATGCTGATTTAATTTAAGAGATTAAACCTCTACTAAATCAGCATTTTATACACAAATTTGCTATTTCAATATTGTCAAAACCATTTCTTTACTCCACAGTCTGGCCAGACTGAGCTCTTAAAGAGACAGGAAGTACAAATGTAAAACAAGATCCTTTACCTACTACACTGGTTACCAATATTTCACCTCCTTGTTTTTCAATAAAATCTTTACAGAGAATTAATCCTAAACCAGATCCTATTTCATTTTTTGTACCAGGAGTAGTTACCTTCTTGTCGATTTGAAACAAATTATTCATTACTTCATTCGTCATTCCTACACCGGTGTCTTTGATACTGACTTCAAAATGCTCCCCTTTCTCCGTTAAACCATCGCTCATTTTAGCATCAATCTCAACTTTTCCATTTGAGTTGGTAAATTTTATGGCATTGGATATAAGATTCCTGATTACTGTATCTAACATTTCTCTGTCAGCAATAACAGTAAATTCAACGGATACATGATTTAATAAAGAGATATTTTTTTCTTCAGCTAGGACGTCTAAAAGCTCTATATTTTCCTGGACTACCAAATAAAGATTAACCCTAACCGGGTTATATGTAATTTGATTAACCTGGCTTTTTGACCAGGTTAACAGGTTTTCAAGCAGTTTAAATGTTTTTTTTAGTCTGGCATTTAATAATTGGTTTATCCTTGGTTTCTCTTCGGGGGTAAGATCATTATCGATTAACAAGTCAGACGCACTCAGGGTTGAAGTTATTAAACCTCTCAAATCATGTGAGATGATTGAAAAAAATTTATCTTTTGCAGCATTGGCTATATTTAGATCATCCGCATATTTGATCAGCTTTTCATAGTTACTCTCAATTTCTTTTTTTTGAACCTCAATGAGACGGCTTTGTCGATATCGGATCATATTAACCTTCCAAAGGATAAGGGAAAGAATAAATCCTATACCAACAGCTACCAACGCATCCAACCTGTTAGAAAGAAGTACGGCCTGGTTATGCTGCGTAAATGACAATGCTATATAAATAATAATAAATGATATTAAAAAATACAAAAAAGCCAAAAACGGCCTTACAAGAATTACTAAAGCAGTAATGGTACATGATAAAATAAATGGAGCAATGGAAGGCGTAACTAATTGATCTGTCATCGCAGTCGCAACTCCCGCTAAAGTAACAACCAGAAAGGTGATATTATTTAAAATGACAGCTGGTAGACCCGGCTTCTTTTGTTTTTTTAATATGTAGGTGAAGATTCCCCCAATAACCAAAATAATACAGAGTATAGAGTGAATAAGGATGATACGCGATTTCCAGGTATGTTCAACTGAAGAGCCGGCATCAAGAGAAATGTAATACCAGAGAACAAGAATAAAAATGACCGGCGTGGCAACTATTGCTAAATAAAAAATTCGATCCAGATTATTCTTTTTTATTTCATTTTCAATAATGAGTTGATCAATCTCAGTATTACTAAATGTTTCCTTTATTTGATTAAGAAACCTCATAAAATTCTTTATAACAAAATTTTCTATTAAATATATTAATTCAATCTTGTTAACAATCGTGTATTTTTTACACAATAAAACTTTGAGGGTAAGAAATCCTTCTTAATTTCAGCAAACTGATTCAAAAAGTATTATTATTAAATTATCGCATTTATAATATCTATACTTTTCTCCTTCCGTTCACTCGTTTTGAAGAGAATAAATTGAAATATTGCCACACATGACTAGTGTAACATTTGCAATATCAATGCTTTATCTAATGAAGAAACAATAATAATCTTTCCATGTGTTTCTATCTATAGATTGGCATTTAGCACAAAAAAACTACCATGCAGGTTTTAAGTTCCGCATGGTAGTTTTGATCTTTTCTAAAGTCTGTTTGATAATTTCTTAACCTTATAAATATACCTGCAATCCAATATTAAAGTAAAATCCTCCTGTAGTTTCTTTTGTCCTGTATTCATCACCATCATCCTTATGTGATGCTCTTTGAATACGGTATTGCAGTAATCCTTCCAATCCTACTTTGTCTGAAATAAAGTATGAATATCCGGGACCGATACCTAGTTGAGAAAGGCGGTGCATCGGATTTTTTTCCATTATTACATCGCCATTATCCAATTCGCTTGATTTGGATTGCTGGACACCCAGTAAGGTATTTAACTCCCCAAATACAGCGCCTTTTTCTCCTATAGGATAATAATATCTTACCCACGGTCCAATAGCCAAACTTACTGAACTACTTTTCATATTTTCCGCATTTCCACCGCCCAGCTGGTATCCATCTTTTAATGAACTCGCGTAAGATTGAATGGTGACCATTCCACCTACTGCCAGTTGATCAATAATAAAAAGCCCGGCATTAGGATTAAGGTAGAAGCCATAATTTCTCCATCCATCGGCAGTAATACTTCCTACTTTAGTTTTTTCTTTGGAAAAGCTGAATCCTGCATTTCCACCCAGCATTTTTGTTCCAGCTTCCGTTTGAGCATGGGATGAAAAAACAAAAGAAGAAAACACAATTGCAATTACTAATAAATTCTTTTTCATAGTTGATTTGGTTTAATGACCGCAAAATAAGAATTGTTTTAATATTTTATATGAAAAGGGCAGATAGAGGTAAGATTTCCTTCAAAAGTAATTTAAGCATTAATTATTCTTGTTAAAAGATTTGCTCATGCTATAAAATGTTTTGGAATTTCAATCAAAGAGTTTATTTTAAAATCAAATTACTTCGTAGATAAAATAAGACTTACATGTAATTTCTCAAGTATTAAAAGAAAACTTTATGGAAACAGCCCTAATTGCAAAAAAATCAATCTTAATAAATGCTTCTTCTTCGGAAGTTTGGCTAGCCCTTATATCTCCTGAATTAATAAAAAAATATTTATTTGGCACCGAAACAACTTCCGACTGGAAAGTGGGAAGCCCTATAACTTTTCGTGGAGAATGGGAAGGTAAATTTTATGAAGATAAAGGAACAATTAAGAAAATTATACCAAATAAACTTCTTAAATATACTTTTTGGAGTTCCATGTCCGGAAAAGAAGACAAACCTGAAAATTATGCCAATGTTATTTATGAGTTGGAATCAGAGGGAAATCAAACTTTACTTACGATAACACAGGACAATATTGCCACCGAACAATCAAGGGAACATTCCGAAAGCAATTGGGGAATGGTTCTTAACAGTATAAAAAAACTATTGGAAGAAAAATAGGAGGTATTTCTCTACATGTTTCTATGTCTTATAATCCGCTGCTTTTAATTCAATTATAGTGATTTCAGGAGGCATCCCGACTCTACCTGGAAAACCTAAATAACCATATCCTCTATTTACATATAAGTATTGCTCTTCTTCCTGGTATAAACCTGCCCATTGTTTATAAATGTATTGAGAAGGGCTCCATTTTAGATCGCCTACCTCTACACCAAATTGCATGCCATGGGTATGTCCAGCAAAAGTAACATCAATATCAGGATATAATGGCCTCACTTGCCCATCCCAGTGGCTCGGATCATGTGAAAGCAATAGTTTAACGGGTGTAGTCTCCGTTCCGAGATAAGCTTTTTCCATTTTGCCATACTTAGGCCATCTTCCTGTTCCCCAGTTTTCTATACCAAGAATAGCGATTTGCTCGCCGGCCTCTTTTAAAAATCTGTGTTCATTCATTAATAACTCCCAGCCCATTTCTTTATGGGCGGCAAGGAGGTCCTTTAGGTTATCGGCCATGGCTTGCTTCGAAGGCCACTTTACATATTCTCCATAATCGTGATTCCCCAATGTAGAGTATACGCCTAAAGGAGCTTTTACCCTTTTAAAAATATCGAAGTAATCATTAAATTCACTCGCCTTGTTATTCACCAAATCTCCTGTAAAAACCACTACGTCCGGTTTTTCCTTTAACAATAAATCCACTCCTCCTTTTACAGCCGTTTTATTAAAGAAACTGCCTGAATGAATATCGGAGAGCTGAGCAATTTTTATTCCGTCAAATGCTTTGGGAAGGTTTCTCAAAGTAATTGTTTTTCGCCTGATCCTATAATCATGCGCTCCGGACAATATACCATAACCTATTCCGACAAAAGGAACAGCCGATACAATCAGTCCCGTTTTTACTAAGAACTCCGACCTGCTTATTCCTCCTTCTGAAGGAATTACAGAGGGAGTTTCTGTTGAAGTGATCCCTGATATGTTTTGATATATCCATTTTCCCAGTCTTATTAAATCATCGATAAGAAGGAACAGAACAATGAAAAGTTTAATAAAATAGTTGGAAACAATCCCTGTAATGATAAAAGTTCTGGTTTTTGGTCCCAAAGCATCAGGATCTCCAAAGTTGAACAGGAAAAACAGTCCAAGGGTCGCTAAAGTTATTGTCCAATATCCTCCGATTACTATTCTTTTAATCAAAAGGGAAGAATCCGATACAGCTATTTTTATGGCTTGAAAAACATATAAATCAATCAGAACAAATATTAAAGCTGTAATCAATATCACAATCATTTTATTCATTTTTTATTATTAAAGTCGCAATGCTACGAGACGGATATAACACTTCACTTATTTTAAAATTCAGGGGAAAAAAGAAAATAATAGAGGAAGAAGGATTTCGACGACAATTCTCTGTGAGGGGTTATTAAGAGATTATTAAAAGAAACTTCATATTGAAAAGAAATAAAAAAGAGAGCAGTATTTAATCCTGCTCCCCTTTTTTATTTTTCAAATTTAATTCATTAAATGATATCTGCTGTTTCGTATTCAATTTCCTCTTCATGTACTTCTTCCAACTTCCTCTTTCTGCCTAACAATCTTTCCCTGCTCTTTTCAAGGATAAGATACATACATGGAACAAGAATGAGCGTTAGAAAAGTTGCAAATGCAAGCCCAAAAATTATAGTCCATGAAAGAGGGCCCCAAAAAGCAACATTGTCGCCTCCAAAATAAATGTGAGGATTCAACTCTGTAAACAATGTAACAAAGTCCATATTCAGGCCGACAGCAAGAGGAACCAAGCCAAGCATTGTGGCTGTAGCAGTCAGCAATACAGGCGTCATCCTAATTTTTCCTGCTTTTACAATGGCTTGTTCCAGAGGTAGACCACGAATAATTAACTCATCGGTGAATTCAACAAGTAATATACCGTTTCTGACCACGATACCTGCCAGGGCCACAATTCCCACTCCTGTCATAAGAATGGAGAAGGTCATGTTGAATAAAGCAAATCCAAGAAGTACACCGATCACACTGAAAATAATTTCAGTCAGAATAAGTAAAGGTTTTCCAATTGAATTAAACTGAGCAACTAGGATAATTAGAATTAACCCTGTTGATACCAGCAATGCAAGCATTAAGAAGTCACTGGTCTCCTTTTGGTCTTCCTGCTCACCTGTTAATGCAATCCCAACTCCATCGGGTACATTAAAACTCTTGACCGCGTCTTGTATTTGAGCAACTACTTCATTTGGAGTAAATCCTGTTAAAATATTTGAATAAAGGGAAACAATCCTTTTCTGATCTTTTCTTTTAATACCTCCATAAGTAGAAGAATACTTAACATCGGCTACTGATGACAAAGGAACTTGTCGCACTTGCCCGCCCATATTCATATCCCTGTAGGTAATTTTCAAATTCATCAATGCCTGGATGTCATTTCTTTGTTCTTCTTTTAATCTTGGAACAATAGGATAATCATCATCTACATCTTTGAACTTGGAAGCTTCAATACCAAATAATGCAAACCTGACCGCATTAGAAATTTGTTCCGTAGAGATACCTTCCGCATTGGCCTTTATCCTGTCTATTTGAACAGTAATCTCCGGCTTGTTTTTGGACACATCCGATTTCAGGTCTTCTATTCCACCTATCTGAAGAGAGTCCAAATACCTTTCAAATTTCTCAGATACTAATATCAATTCTGTATAATCGTCTCCTGTTATTTCAATATTAATGGGTTTTCCTACAGGAGGACCGCCTTGTTCCTGGTCAACAGTGATCTGCGCCCCAGGAATCCCTTTAACTGATTCCCGTATTTTGTCAAGATATTCTACCGTACTTTTACCATCTCTTTCGCCAAATGGCACAAAAGCAACCGTTACCTTTCCTTTATGAGGGTTCATCCCCATATCAAAGCCTTCACTAGGATCATTTACTCCTACCCCGCCGGCATTTGAGATAATGGATTCAACAATTGGATTATTCGTTTCTACTACTTTCGTAACCCTCTTTTCCACTATTTTGGTTATGGAATCCGTATAAGCTTGATCCGTTCCGACAGGAAGACTTAGATAAGCATAAATAAAATTAGGATCTGCGGTTGGGAAAAACTCTACTTTTGGCTTTATAATTCCCAATAAAACTATTGAGAATACCAGTAGTAGAAATGTTCCTATCAGGAGCAATACCGGCCTTGATTTCTTTAGAGACCAGGTTAACACATTTTCATAACCACTTTGGACGGCTGGCCAGATTTTCTCCTGGAAATGTTTGATCATTCTAACCAAAACAAACTTATTTAGCAGATATATCAGGTACATGGTAACTGTCAGATTGCCCATTCCAAAGGACCCTGATACATAAAAGATAAAGGCAATTATTGCAAAGACAATGGTTACAATCTTAAAGCCTCTGTTAATTTTTGGCTTCTTATCATCTTCAGGATGATGTGGCTTCATAAAATCAACGGCAAACACGGGATTCATTACATAGGCTACAACCAAGGAAGCCATTAACGTGATGATCAAAGTGGCGGGAAGGAAAAACATAAATTCCCCCATTACTCCGGGCCAAAACAATAATGGAAAGAAGGGTGCGAGTGTAGTAAGCGTACCGGATAATACGGGCAGAAATACTTCTCCTGCAGCTCTTTTGGCAGCAATCCTTATAGGTACTTTTCCATTATCATATATTCTATGTGTGTTTTCAATAACCACAATGGCATCATCTACTACAATTCCAAGCGCCAATAGCAGGGAAAACAATACCATCATATTCATAGTGAAACCAAACCCGCTCATCACGATAAAGGCGATGAACATAGAAAGTGGTACAGAAAGCGCGACAAAAACTGCATTCGTGGTTCCCATGAAAAACATCAAAATAATGGTTACCAGTATAAAGCCAATAATAATCGTGTTGATCAAATCGTGAAGCGTTACCCTTGTTGAGTCCGCTTGATCGCCGGTAATTGTAATTTCAAGATTATCAGGATATTTATTCTCCTGAGCATCTTTTATAAGCGCTCTGATGTTGTCTGAGGCGTTAATTAAATTCTGTCCGCTTCTTTTGATAACGGCCAGTGTAATTACATTCTTACCTTCAAGACGGGCATAACTGTCTTGCTCTTCAAAAGTATCCTTTACTTCAGCAATATCCTTTAGATATACTGTTGCTCCGGTAGCTCCCCTGATAATCAGATTTTTAAGCTGATTGGGATCGGTAAATTCACCAGAAACACTCAAGGTTCTTTTTACTCCATCCATTGCAACTAAACCAGCAGAACCACTGACGTTTTCAGACTTTACGGCATTCCAAACATCATACATCGTGATGTCAGCAGCTTCCATCCTGTATTTATCCACGTTAATCTGAATTTCTCTTTCTGGCGCTCCGCCCATATCAGCTCTGGATATTTCTGGCAATGCTTCTATTTTATCCTGTAAATCATCTGCATAATCTTTAAGCTTATCGAGGTCTATGTCGCCTGCGATATTTACATTCATGATTGGAAATTGAGAAACATCAACTTCTATCACTTGAGGTTCATCGGTAAGCTCAGTAGGTAGTTCAGGACGTGCCTTATCCACTGCGTCTTTAACTTCAATCTTGGCTGCTTCAACGTCTACGTCCGTATCGAATTCAACAATTATACTGGAAAAATCCTGGACTGAAGTGCTGGTTATCTCTTTTACTCCATCTAATGATTTCAGTTCCTTTTCAATATGTTTGGTTACCAGGTTCTCCATATCTTTTGGAGAAGTACCATCATTAACGGTAACTATAAAAAACTGAGGAAATACAACCTCAGGAAACTGTTCTTTAGGAATTCTTGAATAGGCGATCAGGCCAGCAAGAGTGATAATTATGGTTATCACATAAATGCTGGTTTTGTTGTCAATCGCCCAGTTACTTAAAACTGATTTTTTCATTTTATTTCAGTTAATATTTTAAAGTTTTTTGAAATCGTCCTGACTTTTTTATCTTAATCTTTATTGGATAAGATGCTGAAACAAGTTCAGCAAGACGATTAAAATATATTTAATTAAAAGCAATTGCCTGCTGATCTACCAAATCCTGGTATCCCGTTACAATCACTTTGTCACCCGCGCTTAATCCGCTTAATACTTCTGCATAGTTCCCATATGTTTGTCCGGTTTTTATCGTCCTTTTTTCAGCTTTACCATCAACTGCTACAAACACGTACTCTCCATCCGTTTCTGAGTGTTGAACCACATTAATTGGAACTACTACTGCTTCTTTATTTTTATAGTCTTCAATATTCAAAAGTGCAATCATATTGGCTTTCAAAGACTTACTTAATGCCTCAGGTAAATCCACTTCCACAGTAAAGCTTCTGTTTGTCCGGTTGATTACATTGCTGACATTAGAAATTTTAGATTTCACTGTGTCTTTAAGATCAGGTATGTAGACTACTACCGGATTACCTTCTTTCACCTTTGTGATGTAAGCTTCTGCAATCTCAGCCATCACTTCAAATTCAGATGGATTTACAATTCTTATTGCGGGAACTCCTGGCGCCGCAACTTCTCCTTCTCTAATATTTACTTCATCTATTGTGCCTGAAAAAGGCGCTATAATCCTCGTATTCTCCAATTGTTCCTTTAAGGATGCCATTTTGCTCTCAAGAGATTCTTTGGTACTTTTTGCCTGAAGATATTGTACTTCCGTTCCGATCTTTTGCTCCCATAGTTTCTCTTGTTTCTTGTACATATTGGTGGCAAAATCAAGATTGGTCTTAAGCTCAGCAATGCCTTGCTCGATAATTGTAGATTCCACCTGAGCAAGGATTTTTCCTTTTTGAACTTGCTGGCCCTCAGTTACATAAACCTTAGTTATAGTACCAGGAGACTTGGCTGTCAACATCACATTCTTGTCAGAATCAATCCTTCCTCTTACTTCCAAATAATGAGAAAAAGGAGTATTCGAAACTTCTGTGGTCTGAACAATGGTTGCCTTTGAATTGTCCTTTGGTTTATCCTTAGCCAATTCGGCCTGTAGCGTTTTTATCTTTTCATTGATTTCCTTTTGTTCCGCTTTTAGCTTCTCAAGTTCTGCTTGTTTGTCATTCGAACCTCCACCACAGCTACTTAATAATAACGCGATGGCAAAAAATGGATATATATAATTTTTCATTTGATTTATAATTAATGATTGTTATTTAACTAATGTTCCTAATGCAGTTTCAAGATCAATTTGTGCAATAATGGCATCATAAAGCGCATTATAATAGTTGGTCTGAGCTTCTCTCAAAGCAGACTCGGCTTCTGTTACTTCAAGATTAGAACCTACGCCTGCCTGATATTTTATCTTCGTAACTCTGGCCACCTCAGTTGCCAATTCCACATTTTCTTTTTGTGCATTTACTGTTTTAATACTGTTTTTAAGCGTGATGTCGGCCTGATTAACCTGAAGATCAATGGATGATTTTAGCTGTTGAAAATTATTTTCAACCTTAGCCTGCTCTAGTTTGGCTTGTTGGGTTAAGTGATGCTTTTTGAATCCATCAAAGATTGGTAAAGTCAAACTTAAACCGACCATTTCATATGCATACCATTTATCTCGCCCAATACCTCCTTCCTCAAAGCCTTCAGGCAGTGGGTTTGTTTGAGTGCTAAATAGTCCTTCAAAAGTTGCAGACTGGGTTGAATATCCAAAATTTCCAAAGGCAGAAATAGTAGGTAAATAACCAACATAGTTATTTTTAACATTGAGCCTTTGTAATTTATGCTGTGTCTCCAATAAAGAATATTCTATTCTATTAGAATAAGTTACCGCCGGACTTTCAAGGGAAACACTGTCTAGTTTTATATTTTCAATGCTACCGACAATTGCTATCTCCTCATTCATGGGGAAATTCATTTGAAACTTCAGCAATTCTAACCCTAAATCCTGAAGGTTTCTGAACTTTTCTCTTTCAGTAATTAAATTATTCAAAGAAACTTTGATTCTGTCAACGTCAATTTTTTCAGCAAACCCGTTTACATTTAATGCTTTGGTATCCCTTAATAAAGAATCAACTCTCGCAATATTTGCATCAAATAATTTCATTCGTTCATTATTAATAAGGACAGAATAAAAAGCTTTGGTCACGGCTTCTGTCGTTTGAATCTTAGTTTGCTCTGTCGACTTGGAAGAAAGTTCTTTATAGGTTTTTGCTGCCTTTAATCCAACAAAATAAGATCCATTAAAGATCAGTTGTGAAACGGAAAGTTTAGCATCTCCAGAGTTTTTTAACTGAAAAATGTTATTTACTGCGATGGTTTTCCCATCATACGATTTCAATTTAGCTTTTGACAAACTATCAAGGTCAATAAAGCCTCCCTGGTTACTATAATTAGTAAAGAACCTAGGCAATTGATTATTATGCACCAATTGTACATCTCCATTTACCTGAGGAAGACCGGTTGCTCTCACTTCTCCAACTTTAGCCTTGGCAATTCTTTCATCCAGGGCCGCATTCTTAACATTTATAGAATTTTGCAAAGCAAACTCTATGGCCTGTTCCAATGTAAAGCTTTTACCGGCACCTTCATCCTGAGCATGTATCCAGCCGGAAGAAAACATGCATAACGCAAAAAATAATAACGCTTTGTTTTTCATAATTTAATTGTTAATCTATTTAAGTTTTAAGTTTTAACCTTCAATCTATAGTTTCTTTGATGATGTCGTTCTTAATTATATTTTATTTTACATAAATCAATTTTCTTTATTTCCATTTTTATATTCGTTTAAAAGTTGATGTCCTTTTAAGGTGGTAATTCCATGCACAAAATGCTCAAACAACTGCCCCTGAATATATTCTAACTTAAATTCGGCAGAAGGGAATACTGCCTGGTCGAATCCCATTTCCACTTGTTCCATTCTCATTCTTGCCATTACCCTTACATCAATATTCTCCCGATATACACCTGACTCAATTCCAGCTTTCAAATTATTTATGATACATTCCTGTATACAGGTTTTTTTATAATCAATAAAAATATTGTAAGCTCTTGGATGGTATTTTTTCAATTCATACAATAAGGATGGCGTCATATTCTCAAAAGATGCTTTAATTTGGCAAGTCATTAAAAACATTCCCTGAATAGAATTCTCTGCCGAACACCTTACTGCTTCCATTTGCTCTTCCCTGCTTTTCAAAAAACTGTCCACTATCTGACAAATGATATCATCCTTATCATTAAAAAACTGGTAAAGCGTTTTTTTAGACATTCCCAGATGTTTGGCAATGTCATCCATGGTAACACTTTTCACCCCGTACTTCCAGAAAAGTCCCTGGGCTTCCTTTAAAATTTTTTCCTTTACTTCTATGTTTTTATCGTTTTCTTCCATTCGTTTTCTACAACAACAGCACAAAACTATGGAAACGTTTTTCATTTACAAAGTTTCTCAAAATTATTTTTTATAACATTTAGGTCACGCAATTCTCTTTCAGCCCATAAAATAAATACTTTGAAAATTGTATAAGAAACTTATATTTACCCAATCCCTTAAAAATTAGGATGAACCCTTTTAAACAACGGATGAATGGTAAACTGCCTTAATTGACATGCTCATTGGAGAAATTATTTACTTATAAGAATGTAACTATTTGCTACTCCATTTGGGGTTCGGGATCCAAAAGCATCCTTACTTTTCATGGGTTTGGTCAAACGAAAGCCTCTTTCAGACCTTTTGAAAAAGTATTTGAGGAATATACATTTTATAATTTTGACTTATTTTTCCATGGTAAAAGCCTGTGGAACGAGCAGGCTCCCTATCTGACCAAAGAATTTTGGGGAGCATTGATTTCTGCTTTTTTAACGGAACATCATATCCGATCTTTTTCTCTCGTCGGCTATAGCATGGGTGGAAAATTTGTACTAGCCATCCTCGAAAAGTTTCCTGATCAGATTGAAAGAATTATTTTAATAGCACCTGACGGTATCAAAACAAGTTTTTGGTATAGCCTGGCCACTTATCCTTATTGGATCAGGGTTTTATTTAAGAAGACCATTCATGATCCCTTACTTTTTAAAAGGTTTGTAAGACTTATCCGCGCTTTTCGTCTGGTAGACAAAAGTCTTTTAAAGTTTGCCGAAACTCAAATGGATACTGAAGAAAAAAGAGCACGGGTTTATTTTTCCTGGGTGGTATTCAGGGCGTTAAAATTCGATATGGATATTATTTCTTCTTTCCTAAATCGGCATCAAATAATACTTGAGGTATTCTTAGGAAAATATGATAAAATGATCACAGAAAAAAACCTTCAGGATTTATTGAATAAGGTTACGAATTTCAAGATGAACATCCTTGAAACCGGCCACAACAAATTGATTGCTGAAGTTGCTGAATATTATAAAAATAACGAGAACGGGCCTAAACGATAGGAATCCTTTTTTCAACATCAAATGAGCATGAGCAAAAAGCTCACCCAATGAGGATGAATAACGTGCGAATCCATGTGGCAACTAAAAAACAAATTATATACATATGAAATAAAAATGCCTATTGATTTCCAAAAAAGATCAAGATGTTCTTCAAGTATTGAGTACTTTTTTGTAATTTGAAACCCTGGATTCTAACTTCCCAGCTTTCATTCAAAAGGAGTAATCCTTCCCTTCTTGTATAAGGTTATAGTGAGCTTATAGCGACATTATAGTGACCTTATAGCGATGTCTCTTCAGTCTTCCTCCAATCATCCTTCTGTCATCCTCCAAGGTTCTGCTATCCATGGCAGCTTGACCCTTCCTGAAATAAGTTGACAATAGTTACTGTTAAAACTAAAAATGATTTACACTTTAAGTTTAGTCATAATGAAGGAAAATATATTCTAAAACTAAGCAATCGCTTTTTATCAGTTCGCCAGAAATTCCGCTTGAGAATGACAATTAAAGTTTGTTCTCAAGGTTAGCCTATTTCGACCTGTTAAGTTTTTCTTTTTCCCTTTCGGCTTTCTTTTTTGCTTTTTCTGCCTTTCTTTCGGCCTTACGCGCTCTTTTTTCTGCCTTAATCGCTTTCAATTCAGCTTTGGACGCTTTCAAAGATTCTTTGGCTGCCTTTTCTTCTTCTTTTAATCGGGCCGCTTCTTCCTCACTTTCCCTTTCCATTCTTTCTGCTTCCTCTACCGTGGTATCCACGTCAGTTTCTTCAAATAGCTCATCTTCAACCAAAGCTGTGTCCAGCTCATCTTCCGTAGTATTTTGATCATAAAAAACACTGTCCGCCGCATCTTGTGCTTTTGCGACAAAAGAAAATAGTATTATGCAAAATACTATTCCTGATAATTGTATAATTTTTTCCATTTGTATAAAGTTTTTCATAACATTCACGTAAGGAATCAAAAACAGGATGTTATTTATAAAGCTTCTTTAAGGGATTTTAGAAAAAGATTTTGATAACTATTAATGCTTCTCATTTATTATTTTTGAAACAACGCTAACCTTGACTAATGATATTACTTTTTGATTTTTCATTGCCCTTAAATAATCCAGTGCTAATATTTTCGCTGGTGTTATTTATTTTTTTACTTGTTCCGCTTGTTCTAAATAAATTTAAAATACCGAGCATAATTGGGCTTATCCTGGCCGGCGTAATTATCGGGCCTCATGGCGTTAATCTATTGGAAAGAAACAGCAGTATCATTCTTTTTGGTACCGTTGGTTTGCTTTATATTATGTTCCTTGCGGCGCTCGAACTGGATCTTAATGAGTTTAAGAAAAACAGAAACAAAAGCTTAGTTTTTGGGGCATTGACCTTTCTTGTTCCTTTTTCGATAGGTTCGGCAGTATGTTACTATTTTTTAGAGTTTGAACTCTCCTCTTCCTTGTTGATATCCAGTATGTTTTCATCCCATACTTTAGTCGCATATCCTATTGCCAGCAGATTGGGAATTACAAAAAATGAGGCTGTAACGATAGCTGTAGGGGGTACGATTATTACAGATACTGCGGTATTGCTTGTGTTGGCAATAATAACCGGATCCACCGAAGGAAATCTGGATGCTATGTTTTGGATAAAACTTATTGTTTCGTTAACTATATTTTCATTAATTATTTTTTACGGATATCCCCGGATAGGCGCCTGGTTTTTTAAGAACGTAAAAGGGGAAAATACTTCTCATTATATTTTTGTCTTGGCAATGATCTTTACCGCTGCTTTCCTGGCTGAGCTTGCAGGGGTAGAACCCATTATTGGAGCATTTATAGCCGGGTTGTCATTAAACAGATTAATTCCTCATACTTCTGCTTTAATGAATAGAATAGAATTTGTCGGAAACGCATTATTTATTCCTTTTTTTCTTATTAGCGTAGGCATGCTCGTTGATCTGAAGGTACTTTTCCAGGGAACTGAGGCACTAATTGTGGCTGGTACGTTAATATGCGTTGCTTTTTTGGGAAAATTTCTCGCTGCTTATACTACGACGAAGATTTTTAAATACTCATCCATTCAGGGAAATTTGCTGTTTGGACTTAGTAGCGCACATGCTGCTGCAACTTTAGCTGTCATTTTAATTGGTTTTCAGCTTGGATTGGTTAATGAAAATGTGTTAAACGGAACGATTTTATTAATCCTGATAACTTGTTTGGTAAGTTCATTTGTAACGGAAAATTACGGGCGCAAACTTGCCGTAATCGAAAGCGATAAAAAACCAGAATTAAAAGAAGCTCCTGAAAGAATACTTGTTCCTATTGCAAATCCTGCCAATATTGAAAACCTCATTGATCTTGCTATAATGATCAAAGATCCTCAATCCAGACTTCCTATTTATCCTTTGGCTGTTGTTAAAGATGATGACGAAGCAAAGGAAAAAATATTGATGAGCAACAAATGGATGGAAAATGCTATTAAACACGCGTCTGCCTCTGATAATAGTGTTCAGATAGTCACAAGAGTAGATTGGAATGTAACAAACGGAATACTTAGGGCAATAAAAGAATTACTGATAACGGAAGTAGTACTAGGTTGGAACGGAAAAATAAGTACCCATGACAAAATTTTCGGAAGTATACTGGACGTATTACTCGAAAAGTCTGAGCAAATGTTCCTGGTAACTAAAATAATTTCACCGTTAAACACATTAAGCCGTATCTGTTTAGTGTTGCCCCCACATGTGGAGTATGAATCAGGGTTTAAACTGTGGATGACAAAGATGAAAACATTGTCAAAACAAATTGGAGCAGATTTGGTTTTTTATTGTTCAAATTCTTCAATAGAAAAGGTGAAGCAATCACATGATACGTTAAAACCAACAACCAAAGCGAATTTTGAAATATTCGAAGAATGGGGAAAATTTCCTTCTTTTGCTAAAAGTCTTAAAAAGAATGACTTGTTGATAGTGATAAGCGCCAGAAAAGGAACCATCTCTTATAATCATTATCAGGATAGAATTCCTGCTTATCTGGCAAGGTTCTTTGAGGATGCTAGTTTTATTATTCTGTATCCTGAACAAAATATATTGATAGAATCATAAATTGATTTTATAACGCTTCATTGATTTTCTCTAAAAACGAAACTATTTTATTAAGCCATCTTCTCCTTTAATTCTTCCACTATATGAAATACGGCGGGACAAATGCTGGTATTTTTAAGTGTGAGGTCGAGAATCTGATACATTCTTTTCCGGTTGGTATGTGGGTATTCCCGGCATGCGGTAGGGCGGTTCTCATAGATGATACAAGTATTGTCTCCGGCGAGGAAAGGACAAGGACTTTCATTTAATACATAATCGCCGTCACTATCCTTGTGCAGGTATTGAGCAATAAAGTCCGGAACTTTCATCCTTAAAGCTTTACCGGCACGCTCTATATCTGGTTGGTAAAATATAGGACTGGTTGTTTTACAACAATTGGCACATTCCAGACAATCTATCTTATCAAACGTTTCCTCATGAAGGGAATGAAATACTTTGTCAAGGTCCTTAGGTTTGCTCTTTTTGAGCTTATTGAAGACCTTTTTGGTAGATTCTTCTCTTTGAGCTGCTTTCTCCTTTAACTTTTCAATATCCAACTTCATCAGGAATTATTTTAAGCGAATGCCATTGTCGTCAAATTCGATTAATTTCTCTTTATATAATCCTCCAATGGCTTTTTTAAAAGTCTTTTTGCTCATCTGCAACTGCTTTTTTATTTGTTCAGGATCGCTATCGTCATTTAAAGGAAGAAAATTATTGTTTTTTTTCAATGCTTCAAGAACCTGCTCCCGGGCATCGTCAACTGAATCTTTCCCAACTTTATTAATGGTCAAGTCTATTTTATTATCGGGCCGGATGTTTTTAACATATCCTGTCAGGTAACTTCCTACTTCTACTTTTTTGAATACTTCATTATAATAAAGCATTCCGGAGTACTTATCATTGATTATTGCCTGGTAACCGAGGTCTGTCTGATCATAAATTAAAAGATCCACTTCTTCGCCGGTCTTTAATTCTATTTCATTTTTCTTAAAAAAGAAGGATAACTTGGTGCTACCAATTACTCGGTTCGTTCTTGGATCCAATAAAACCTTTACAACATATTTTTTACCTGGCTGCATTCTTTTTGACTGTTCTTTGAAAGGAACAAAAAGGTCTTTTTCAAGTCCCCACTCCATAAATGCGCCATAATTGTTCACGTCTTTAACCACTAAAGGGGCAAAATCCCCTACCACAGCTATTGGATTTAGTGTGGTAGCAATTAATCTGTCCTCAGAATCGGTATAAATAAATACCTTAATCGAATCACCAACCTCTATATTTTCGGGAACGTACTTCTTGGGAAGTAAAATGGAATCTCCATCTGCCAAAAGATACAGACCGAAGTCTACAAACTTTTCTACTATCAAATCATTATACTCACCTACTTTTATCATTGCTGTTATTTACTATTTATTAATGACGAATTATTAATGACGAATGACGAATTACAAATAAACAAATATCAATTCCTTCATTTAAAATTCAACATTCAAAATTTAACATTCTATACTTCCTTCTACTACATCATCACATTATCGTATCACTACATTATCACATTATACAATGTTCACCTCCGCTACTATGTCGATCCCAAACTTTTCCCTCACTGACTTTTGGACTTCTGCGGATAGATGCTGAATTTCCTTTCCATTTGCATTACCATAATTAACCAAGACGAGTGCCTGGTTTTTATGAACACCGGTCTCTCCTACTCTTTTACCTTTCCAGCCGGCTTGTTCTATCAGCCATCCGGCGGGAACTTTGATCCAACCTGGTAAGGTAGGATAACCGGGAATAGTTGGATAGGTTTCTTTTAAAGTATTGTATTTTACTTCTTGTATTTCAGGGTTTTTGAAGAAACTTCCAGCATTTCCTATAACCTCCGGATCGGGTAATTTACTTTTTCTGATAAAAATTACTGCATCGCTTATTGCTTTAATAGATAACTCTTTAATACCCATAGCTTCAATGGTATCTTTTATAGCTCCATAAGAAACATTGAAGGTATGCTTTTTCTGTAATCGGAAGGTCACACTTATTATTATATACTTTCCTTTTAATTCGTGTTTGAATACGCTTTGTCTATAACCAAATTGACAATCGTCATTTCTAAACGATTTTATTTCTCCTGTAGCAATGTCCATTGCTTCCAGGCCTTCCAACACTTCTTTTATCTCTACACCGTATGCGCCAATATTTTGCATTGGTGCGGCGCCTACTGTTCCGGGTATTAAGGATAGATTTTCTATTCCGCCCAATCCATTCTCTATACAATACAAAACAAACTGATGCCAGTTTTCTCCCGCACCGGCTTTGATCCATACTTCGCTCTCATCTTCTTTTACTTTTTCAAGTCCTTTAATACCCATCTTAACAACCAATCCTTCAAAATCCTTTGTAAAAAGGATATTACTGCCCCCTCCAAGTATCAATACAGGGTTATTTTTATAAAGATCTGAAATAATGAGCTCTCGTAACTGTTGCGGGGATTGGACTTCAGTAAAATATCTGGCACTGGCTTTAATCCCGAATGTATTGTAGTCTTTTAATGAAATATCTGATTGAATCTGCATCTCTTGATAAAGCAACGAATAAGGTTGTAAAGATAATTATAAGTATCTACCCCTCTAATTTTCTAAAAATAATTCATCCGTTTTAAACTTTTACCTCAAAGATTGCCCCTTCTTACATATGAAAAATGCAATATTCTTAACCTTTTAGGCTTCAAATCTTTTCAAATAATCAAAATGTTACATTTTTTTTACCTGATTTTATTCTACCCTTCATACTTACAATCCAATACTTCAAAAATCTAATTCTTAAACAAAAAGTAGGCTTTATTCATTTAAAATCCACTTTTAATGCTATCAATTTCGATTCTCCTACTCTTAAATTCTTATTGTATCCTTCTAAAATCTAATTCTATGACTAATAAATGAGCTACTTTTCTACATTTTTAAAAGAATAAGCTACATAGAAAACCATTTTATGGGTTTTAAACTTTTAATAATATAATTTCATATTACTTTTATCCCATAATTATATTATAAAAGGAAAATTTACTGTTTTAATAGGAATTTTAGCAACCAGCCCTCCGGCTAAAGTCCCATTAAACGAACGAATTTAAATCCTCTCTCCCTGAGAGAGGACTTTTACTAACATAATTGAATAAATGAGTTATAAAACAGGTGATGAAAAGGCAAATATTTTAAAAGGAAAGAATTAAATAAATCACTAAACTAAGGAAAGAAGAATATGAAGCAAAAATATAAGTTTAACTTAAGGATAGAGGAGATCCCTGTATTAGGTGGATTCGTAAAAAACAGTTTTGTAAGAGATCAACAAGACTTTTTAGAATATTCTCCTGACTTTAATGCTACATACTTAAAAAAATATGTCAGCAAGCTTGAAGCTGTAGAATCCTTAATTAATCCGATTAAACTCACCAAAGAGCTAAGTGTAATCACTGAAAGGATATACTCAAACCTGGTGGGATTAAGACCACTTTTAAATAGACTTGAAGGATATGCTAACAGAGCATCGGGAAACTTAACCATTGCGCCAAAAGATTTTGGAATAAAAGAAGTAAGAGCAAAGATTACAAGTAGAAACGTAGAGGCTACTTTAAACAATTTAAAGATCTTACTGGAAAATGTGGATAATAACTTTGAAGCTTTAAAAACCAAAGGATATTCCGAAGATGCCCGGAAAGAGATCGGGAACCTTCAAAAAGCAATTAAAGATGATAATCTTGCTCAAAATGTAAAAATGGATGAGCGCGAAAATCATGTAAGGACAAACATTGTAGTGCTGAACGAATTGTGGGAGCAGATCACAGACATCATGGATAGCGGAAAAAGGATATACAAATCTGTGGACTCGGTCAAGGCTAAAGACTATACCATCACAGCGCTAAAGAAAAGGCTGAGCCAGGAAGGTAAAAGAAAAAATATAGAGAAAAATGAGGAGAGTGCTATAAATAAAGGGGCGGAAGCGGCGTAGGAGGATAAGTTAACAGTTAACGCTTTATATACTATTAGGAAGTGAAAGAGCATAAAGCGTTAACTTTTTTAGTTGGAAGTGGGAAGTGAATCTGAGATTAGATAAACAGAAAATAAATAAATAACAATATCATCGAGGAGCCGGATTAGGTTCTGAGGATTACTAAATTTAAAACCAATCTATGCAAAAACTTTACAAATATGAAGAGCTTAAGGTCTTACCCCGATTCTAATTTTTCCAATGAGGAAATAGAGTTTGATTCCTCTAAATTTTCTACTTTTTATTATTCATTTATAACAATATTTATAAATGCAGTAAAACATTTAAAGGGAATTAAATTTTCATTCGTAGAAAGCAAACAGTTGCTTACTACAGTTTTTTCAACGCATATATTTATAAAGACATTCACTTATATGATCGGATTGATATGGTTATTAATAATTATAATCACCATCTTTTAAATCTATTATATAAAAGCTTGAAGATTATTTTACGATTAGAGTTTTTTTCTTTCATTGTTGTTTATTGATGATCCCGTAGTTGAGTTAAAATTACCCTTGTAACATTAAGTATTTCTAGTGCTTACAAGGGTATTTTTTTAACCTTTTCAGTTTACCGAGTTATATAATAAGCAGAAATACAAGCAGTAAAGACAAAACAGTATAATAAAAATTCACAATTATTAATACAGACCTATCCAACGTATGGAATTCTTTTTCAGAGAACTTACCAAAGCAGATCTACCATTCCAGGAAGAAATGCTTTATCAATCTATTTATGTACCTGAAGATAAAGATGTTTATCCAAAAGATATTATTTACAATCCTTTAATATTTAAGTACCTGAAAAATTGGGGACGCGAAGGAGATTTTGGATTGATAGCTGAGTCAACGGAAAACCATGAACTGTTGGGTGCTGCATGGTACAGGTTTTTTTCTGAAAATGATAAAGCTTTTGGTTATGTAGATTCGTCTACCCCTGAATTATCCATTGCCGTACTCTATGAACATAGAAATAAAGGCATAGGAACCAAATTGATGATCAATTTGATTAATCATGCTAAAAATGTCGGCATAAAACAGCTAAGCTTGTCCGTAATTCCTGAAAATACCGCCGTTAACTTATACAAAAGACTCGGATTTGAAACCGTAAATTCAGCACTTCCACATCTGGTTATGAAGCTTGATCTGTAAATAGTCAGAATTGGGATTAATAGGATGAATGGACAATAAGGATTATCCGTCCGATAAAGCACTTTTAAAAAACCTTAGAGAGGTAAAGTTATATTTCGGCGGTAGCTTTTCTGTTTACTTTACCGGTAGCCGTTTCTATGAAGGAATTAATGAATCTTATTTCCTTAGGAATCTCATAGGAAGAAAGATTGGCTTTTAAGACACTAAAAGTCAAAGATTTTTCTTCTTCCGAAAGTGTTTCTCCTTCTATAAAAAGGGTAACTTGTTCTCCAAGCCTTTCATCTGGTGTTCCAAAAATGAAAAATCTGCGACTCAAACCCAGTCTTAGAAAAGTATCATCTAACAAAGCCTCTATTTTTTCCGGTAAAATCTTCACGCCGCCTGAATTTATTACATTATCCAGACGACCTAAAAACCTAAATCTGTTCCTTTCCAACAACTCCACTAAGTCGTTAGTAACAATGGTTTCATTAAGCGTAACAGGAGATTTAACAGTAAGGCAACCACGGGAATCAATACCTAATTCTACCTCATCCAAAGCCTGGAAATAGTCATCGGCATCCGGGCCATTTAACTTTTGAAGAGCAATGTGTGATAATGTTTCTGTCATTCCATAGGTGAGGTATACAGGAACTGTAATGTTATTTATTTTTGACTGGAGGCTAGCGCTTACAGGTGCTCCGCCAACGATTATACATTTGAATTTGTTTAATAGAACTTCATTCTCAGGAAGACAGTCAAGAACTTTTTCCATCTGCAACGGAACCCACGCTGTAAAGTCAAAATTATCAGATGCAGAAAGGGTTTCAAGGGGATTGGAAGAAGGTTCTATAATCCTCATTTTCATTCCAGTAACCAAGCTTCTCACCATCATCATTATCCCGGCGATATATTTGGTATTTAAACAAACCAAGGCAGAATAGCCGGGAAGTAAATTAAGGGCCTTGGCAGATGCTAAAGCACTATAGGTCAATTGAGCACGTGAAACAGTAATTACTTTAGGTACACCGGTGGAACCGGAAGTCTGCAAGTCAAAAACTTCTTTTCCTGATAACCAATCTCGGATAAATGATAAAGTGTTTTGATAATAAGTGTTCAGGTTATCGCCTAAAAAAGAAGAAGATAGAATATTCGAAAAGGAAATTCTTTTTCCTGGAATATCAATAAAATCACATTTTTTATTACCTGACATTTTTACATTTGTATAAAATACATAGTTTTATCCTCTCTAAATCAGCGATTAAATATTTACTACCCTATTCTTTAAATATTTACTTATGGAAAATAAATTTAAAATAACCAGCAAACGAAATGTCGATTTTAAGAAACAGTTTTTCAAGAATATTTCAAATTAGTTTAATAATTAGCTTAACGGTTTACATTCACTTCTCTATTGTTCAATCTTTAATGACAGTAGATACTGCGACGAAGAAAACTACACCTGCAAAAGCAACTAATTTATTAGAAGAGAAAAGAAAATAAGATAGAAGAGGGAAGTTGAAAGCAGGAAGTTGGAAGTAAGATATTTAAGACTCATGATCTCCCCACTTCCCACTTTCATCTTCCTACTCAGAAAAAGATACCACTACGGAAATTTAGGGAACTTAGAGAAATCCGGCGTTCTCTTCTCAATAAAAGCATCCTTACCTTCTTTCGCTTCTTCACTTAAATAGTATAATAAAGTAGCATTTCCTGCCAATTCCTGGATCCCTGCTTGTCCATCCAGTTCCGCATTAAAAGAAGACTTTAACATTCTAAGTGCGATAGGACTTTTCATTAAGATTTTTTTGCACCATTCTACCGTCACGTCTTCCAACTGCTCCAAAGGCACAACCTTGTTTATTAAACCCATGTCCAAGGCTTCTTTGGCATCATATTGGTCGCACAGAAACCATATTTCCCTTGCTTTCTTCTGTCCCACAATTCGGGCAAGATAACTTGCACCAAACCCGCCGTCAAAACTTCCTACTTTAGGGCCTGTTTGTCCAAAGCGGGCGTTTTCCGCAGCAATGGTAAGGTCGCACACCACATGAAGCACATGCCCCCCTCCTACGGCCCATCCTGCCACCATTGCAATAACCGGCTTCGGTATGGATCGGATTTGTTTTTGAAGGTCAAGCACGTTTAACCTAGGTACCTGATCCGTACCTACATATCCTCCATGCCCTCTAACACTCTGGTCGCCACCACTGCAAAAAGCTTTTCCGCCTTCGCCGGTAAGAATAACCACACCTACATTAGGATTCTGACGTGCAAGCTCCATAGCATCACTCATTTCTGATACAGTAAGCGGAGTAAAAGCATTGTGAACCTGCGGCCTGTTTATAGAGATCTTTGCAATGCCTTCATAATAGGTAAAGAGAATCTCTTTGTATTCCTTTAAAGTTGTCCAGTTTCGTTGATTTGACATAGTAATGAATATTTGACTGTAAATGTGTTAATTTCTGTTCTTGAAGAAACTTTTAAAATCGTTAAAAACTTGTCTGTTAATACTTTTATCTGTTTCAATCTCTAAAATTCTTCCTTTTTGCGATGGTTTAAAAAAGGTTTTGAGAGTAGATTCCAATTCAACCCTTTCCCTACAAAAATAATAATCCAGATTGAAGTCCTTTGCAGTATTTTCTGCGGTTAATTTTTGAAAAGTTTCGAAGTATTCTTCCCTTTCAGGAAGGTCTGCAGGCCCATCAATCAATCGAAAGATGCCCCCGCCATGATTATTGAGTACTATAACCCTTAAGTTGGGAAGCGGATAGTTGTGCCAGAAAGCATTTCGGTCGTAGAAAAAAGCCATGTCGCCTGTTAAAAGGACAACAGGTTTATCTACGGTAAATGCAGTGCCCACGGCAGTACTTGAGCAGCCATCAATTCCACTGGTACCTCTATTGGCGTAGACCGTAACTCTTCCTTTTCCTTTTAAACCGATATAATTGGCATATCGAACAGGCATACTATTGGATAAATGCAGTAAACAATTTTCAGGTAATTCTTCGATTACATTTTTTACCGCTTCAAATTCAGAGAAGGCCTTAGTTGAGAAAAAGTCCTTCAAAACAACCGTTGCAGAAGCATTTTCTTTAAGCCACAAATCTTGATAGTTTCCGACCAATGGGTTATTAACAGCTTTCTTTTTAAGCGCAGTTAAAAGCGCATTGAAAAAAACGACAGGCTTAAGCCTGATTATTTTTGTCACCGATTGAAAAGTATCCGGGTAAACGCCTGCTTCCTGTATGTGCCAATGTTCTTTTGGCTTGCACTTCCTCAAGAATAATTTAATGTTCTTTGAAATGACAGAATCACCGAATGTAATCAATAGATCAGGCTGCAATAACCTTAATTCGTCATCCTTTTTCCCTGTTAAAAAAACATCGGCAATGTTAATCACAGAATCAATGGAATGAAGATTGGAAAGGACATCGCCTATAATTGGAATATTTGTGGATTTGGTAAATGCATCAAGTAATTGTTTGTCTTCTGCTTTCCACCAAGCCTGTCCTGAAACGATTAAAGCTTTATCGGTTGTTAATAAAGCATTCAAAAAACTTTCAACTTCAATCTCGGAAGGCTGAAGATTAAAACCCGATACAGAAACTACTTTTACCTGCTCCTCATATTTAATTTCCTCTTTACTAGTTGGATAAAGCGGTTCTCGCAAAGGAATATTAATGTGCACAGGCCCTTTAGGTTCTTCATTGGCAAGATTAATAGCCTCAGAAATTATCCTCTCCGAATACCATACAGCATCCTTATGATCAAAGTCAGAAGGAAGTTCATAACTTTTTTTGATGTGTCTGGAAAAGATCTCGTTCTGAAATATAGTTTGACCGTCCTGCTGGCCGATCCATTCTCTAGGCCTGTCAGCAGTAAGCACCAACAAAGGTATTTTTTGAAAATAGGCTTCGGCAATTGCAGGATAATAATTCAAAGCCGCGGAACCACTTGTGCAAATTAGCCCCACAGGTCTTTCTGAAGTCAACGCCATTCCCAATCCAATAAATGCTGCAGATCGTTCGTCAGGAATTACCTTGGTTTTTATTTCAGGATGTCGGGCAAAAGCCAACGTAAGCGGAGCGCTTCTTGATCCGGGAGAGATAATAATGTTTTTAACATCTTTCCTGGCAAAAATCTCTGCAATATTTATTATAGGTTGATAGATCAAAGTCTATATTTTTAGCAAGGCAAAAATAGAAAAGCCAAAGGTATTATTCGTTACCTGTCAGATCAAATCCAATGTTTTATCAAATTAATTTGACAGAACATTGAGTAAAGTCCCGAATTTCATCTCCGTTTCCAGCCACTCCTTTTCAGCATCCGAGTCTTCAGTAATTCCCACTCCGGCGAATAAGATTGCTTTTTGCCCTTCTATTTTCATGCATCTAAGATTAACAAAAACGCCAATGGAATTATTGATGTTAACAGGGCCCAGATAACCGGCATACAATTCCCTGTCAAAGTTTTCCTGAGAAAGTATAAATTCAAAAGCGGGTTCATGAGGCATTCCACAAACTGCAGAAGTTGGATGAAGTAATTCCAGCATTTGAGTCCCCAATATCGGAAAATCCACCTCTTCCATGTCTACCTTAAATTCTGTTTTAAGGTGTAAAAGTTTTCCTGCCGGAACTGTTTTAGGACCTTCTTCAATATATTCTCTTAAACGAATTTTCTTAAAGCAATTAATGATGTACCTACTTACAAATGCCTGTTCCTCAATTTCTTTCTGACTCCATAGAACATCTTTTAACCTGACATTTTCTTTGAATTGTTGTGTGCCTGCAAGAGAACAGGTACTAAATATATTATCCTTAATGCAGATTAAAGTTTCAGGAGAAGCACCCATCCAAACCCCTATTTCAGGAATGGATACCAAAGAAGTAAAGGCATTGCCATTTTGTTGGGAAAGTTTTTCAAAAATGCTAATATGATCAACTTCTTCAGAGAAATTAATTTCCTTTCTACGCGATAAAATAACCTTTTGAAAAGCCCCTTGATTAATTTCTTCCACAGCTCTTTCCACCCTGTTTTTAAATTCCAAGGTTTCGTTTCTTTTATTTTCTATGAGATAGATATTGAATTGAATCCGCTTTTTTATGGCAGATAGTTCTTTATAAAAAAATTCAGTAAAGGTTTTTCCAAGTAATGTTTCGATTAAAGAATAATCAATAAAATCATTTGATATATAAAATTTGGCTTTAATGAACAAAGATTTTTTCAATCCTCTATTCCGGAATTTATTGACAATAAATCCTGGCTCAAGTAATTCAATTTGGGGACTATCTAATTCTATTGTTTTTTCTCCAATAATCAGTTCCCACGCTGTCTGGTTAGGTAATTTCCAAATTGCTACGGGAAGATCCAGTTTTACGGAGGTATTGTATAAAGCCTGAAAAGTATCTCTAATAGAATATTTTATTGGAAGTTTTTCGCCACTTAAGTCAGTACTCATTTTTATTTTTTATCCAGAACGGCCACAGTAATCCTACTTACGCAGACTAACTTTCCTTGCTCATTTTTAATTTTAATTTCCCAAACTTGGGTTGCACGCCCGATGTGAAGTGGCTCGGCTCTTCCATAAACAAAACCTTCTGTCACACTTCGAATGTGGTTTGCATTTATTTCAAGACCTACTGCCTGTTGCTTTGAAGTATCAATACAGGAAAAAGCTGCCACACTGCCAAGTGTTTCAGCCAAAGCAACTGACGCTCCTCCATGTAATAGTCCCAGGGGCTGTTTGGTTTTATGATTTACCGGCATTTTGGCAACTATATAATCACTTCCAAGTTCAGTGATTTCTATATCCAGATGTTCAGCCATTGAGCCTTTAGAAAACTGGTTTAACTTTTCTATAGTAACTTCCGGATTTATCATTCGTTTAGGTGTTTGATCAAAAATCAATTAGTTTGCAAGCTGAAGTTGACAAAAATATAAGAAAATTGAAAAGCAAAAAAATATACCTCATAAGACACGGACAAACAGATTTTAACTTTCAAAATATAGTACAGGGCGGTGGAGTAGATTCAGATCTTAATGAAACAGGCAGAGCTCAAGCTCAGGCATTTTACAAAGTATATAAAAGTATTCCATTTGATAAAGTTTATACCTCAGCGTTAAAAAGAAGCATTCAATCCGTTGAAGGCTTTATTAAAGATGGCCATAAACATGAAATTCACCCGGAGTTAAATGAAATTCATTGGGGAATAAAAGAGAAAATAAAAATCACCGAAGACGAAAATGATTACTATGTCAACATAGTAAATTGCTGGAAAAACGGACAGACCGAACTTTGTATCGAAGGTGGAGAAAGCCCGAATGCTGTCGCTGAAAGGTTAAGAAAATTTCTCGACCTGATTCTTACCCGTGAAGATGAAGAAACCATACTAATTTGCATGCATGGAAGAGCAATGCGGATTTTCCTATGTGTAATGCTTAATTATGAATTAAAGTGTATGGATCAATTTGCTCATAAAAACCTGGGACTCTATGTTATCAATCATACAGGATCAATGTTTAACATAGAAACCTATAATAGTTTGGAGCATTTGGAAGAGTAAACTTTTCAAAATAAAAGAAGGAATAACTTTATCTCCTTCTTTTATTACAAGGCTAATAATTTTCTTATCTAAAAGCTAATCCGACTAAAACACCTAAAAGAACCATCCCATATAAGCCCATTATTATTATTGCAAGAATTCCAATGAATTTGTAATGTGACTTTAAGTATGCAAAAGCCTGAGTTATATTATTTTCTCCATTTAATGCCAATCCTAAATTGGAAGAAAATCTATAAAGATATAAAATAGGAAAAAAATAAATGGCTGCAAAAAATAAGTATAATACTCCAAAGATGGCTGATGGAATAGGCATAGTACCTGCATTAGGACCTAATGCAGAAAATATTGATCCAATTGAAAATCCGCCTATAACCATTAATCCCACAAATATAAATCCTAATATTGCAAGAAATCTTGTCCATTTTCGAATAGAATTCAAATATTCAAAATCATCATTTGTAAGTGTTATCTGACTAGGAGAATCAAAAGAACTGTCGATTGGTTGTACTGTTTCCATTTTTTATAAGTTTTATTTTTGTCAATTTATAAATTTAAATAGAACAAAGTCAAGTGATTTAGTTTTTTTACTTAAAATAAGCTATATCATCCCTCTCGACTTCAATTCCAAATATTTATTTATTGTATTCAGCGCCAGCTCCTGGGGTTTGGTTAAAATGGATTGAATTCCAAATTGATTTAGAGCATATATAATCTGCCGTTTCTCCGAGAGGAATTTCTGAGCGATTGTTTTGTTATAAATATCCTGCAAACTTTCTGCTGTCGCCTTGCTATACTCAACAACTTCTGAATTCTCAAAAAATACAACTACCAATAAATGAAGTTTGTTAAGCTTTCTTAAAACCGGCATTACTCTTTCCAGCCCATAAAGACTTTCAAAATTAGTAAACAAGATAAGTAAGCTTCTGCTGGTAATGGACTTTCTTATTGTTGTATATAAAAGTTCATAGTTCGACTCCATCAATCCTTCCTTTTCTCTATATAAAGCATCAAGAATAAATTTTAACTGATTACGCGTATGTTGTGCCTTTATGGTGGTATTTATCTTTTCAGAAAAAGTAATTAGACCTGGCCTATCCATTTTTTTTAAAGACACATTTGAAATTACCAGACTTGTATTGATTGCATAATCAAGAAGACTTAAATTATTGAAGGGCATCTTCATTACTCTTCCCTTATCAATAACAGAATACACATTTTGGGCTTTTTCGTCCTCGAAATGGTTAACCATTAATTCGTTTCTTCGGCTACTTGCTTTCCAGTTTATACTTTGAAAATTATCTCCCATTACATAACTTTTGATTTGATCAAACTCGCTGCTTTGGCCTATCCTTCTGATTCTCTTTAACCCCACCTGATTTGATATTTTGTCAAATGCCTTAAGCTCAAATTGCTTCATTTGAATAATGGAAGGATAAACAGCAATGTTTTTTTTTAGAGGAAAAGGAATTCTTCTTTGTACGAGTCGAAGGAAAGTAGACATAAAAACATTCACTTTTCCAAACTCATATTCCCCTCTTATAGTAGGATGAATCGTATAGGTTATTGCTCTTTTTTCCCTGGGAGATAATTTAAAATCAATGTGAAAATCTCTTAACTGAAGTTGATAAGGCAGTTCATCGACCACAGAGATAAAGAACGACTGGTTTCCTTTATTTTCCAATTCGATTTCAATGGTATTGTCGCTTCCAAGGGACAATACTTTTGACATAGATCTTTCGCAAAAAAGCTTGCCTTCCTTTCTAAAAAGTAAGATGACGTCCGTTACCACAATGGAAGAAACTACCAAAAAGGCAAGCTGGGCAAATGGGTAAATGACATCAAAAGCAAAACTAATTGCAAAGGCAAGAATTACTATTCCGTAAAGAATAAAAAAACGTGTTGTTAAATATAAATTTCTAAAAAGATCCTTCATTAGTTGAGGAGTATTTTGATAAAAAGAAATTAAAGTGAAAGAAAATTTGCTTATCGTGGCACTTCTATTCCTTTGATTATCTCCCTTATAATATCCTCGCTTTCAGAACCTTCCATTTCTCTTTCCGGAGTTAAAATCACCCGGTGATTCAATACAGGAAAGGAAACAAAACGGATGTCATCAGGTGTAACAAAATCCCTGTTTCTTATTGCTGCTATTGCTTTTGCTGACTTCATTATGGCTAAAGAAGCCCTTGGAGAAGCTCCTAAAAATAAATCTCCATTATTCCTTGTAGTATAAACTATCCTCGCGATGTAATCGAGGAGTTCATCTTCGATATGAACCTTTTCTACAAACTCACGGCAAAACCTAATTTCTTCACTTCCTATAACTTTATTTACCTCCTCTACTGCTTTTCCTGTGAAATCTTCCTTAAATTTTTTCAAAATGGCAATTTCTTCTGGTAAAGATGGGTACTGCATTTTAATTCTGAATAAAAACCTGTCCAGTTGTGCCTCCGGCAATTTATAGGTTCCCTCCTGCTCTACTGGGTTTTGAGTAGCCAGAACGATAAAAGGGAAACCCATTTGATAAGTTGTTCCATCAGTCGTAATCTGTAGTTCTTCCATTACTTCGAATAAGGCAGCCTGAGTCTTGGCTGGAGAACGGTTGATTTCATCAATCAAAACTATATTAGAAAATATAGGGCCCTTATTAAAGGTAAATTCTGAAGTTTTAAGATTAAAAACGGAAGTTCCCAAAACATCAGCAGGCATCAGGTCAGGTGTAAATTGAATCCTCGAAAAATCAACGCTGATGGTTTTGGCAAGCAATTTTGCTGTTAAAGTTTTGGCTATTCCTGGTACACCTTCGAGTAAGATGTGTCCTCCTGAAAACAATCCGGCCAGAATCAAATCTATCATTTCATCCTGTCCGACAATTACCTTGTGGATTTCATTTTTTATCTGATCTACTAAAAGACTTACTTTATTTTGGGGTTGTACTTCTTCATTTATAATAATATCCTCTTCCATTCTATTTTATTTACAGTTTTGATAAAAGAATTCTAAAGCCTGATGAAAATTAATTAATGTATCTTCTGTGATGTCGTTTAATGATTTGATTCTATGGTACTGATTGAATATTATCTGAACTTTATTCAAAGGCACTCCGGATTTCAAACTTAAACGGTTAAAAAAAGCAGTATCCAGGTTATTGGTGGCCAAACTATATCTTTCTCTTATAAATCCAAGGAAAAACTTCATTTTCTGGCCACAAAGCTTTTTATGATTGTGCTGTTGGAAATAGAGCCTCCCGATCGTTTCTGTAAATTCCAGGGAAGAATTGGCATTAGATTCCATTAACGGAATGACTCTTTGTTTTCTTTTAGCATAAAAAACTATATACACCAAAATAAGAGAGAGCGTAATATATAAAGCAGTCCTTAAGCCTGGTTCACTCAAAATAAACTTTAAAGGAGACTCTACTCTTTCAGATGCGGCAGAGTAATTCAACATTTTACTATACTCATCCCAATGAATTGTGCCTTTTTTTAAATGTGAAAAGACGCTCTCAGCATAGTGTCTGCCATCCTCTTCCAGCAAATAATAATTAGTGAATGCAATAGGATTGGTGTGAAAATAAAAATTACCTTTTCCATATTTCACACTATAAAAATTAATTAAGGTATCATTTAAGGTGCCCATAAGTATCACTTTTGGCTCCATTGAACAAAAGAAACTGCTGTCCAGGTAATTCCATCTATAATTCGCAGCCTTTTGTCTGATCTTATGATTAAAAACTAACTCTTTTTTCGGCTTTAACTTCGGATGGGTCAAATCAAAACGCGCTATAGTATCTTCTACAAACCCTATTTGGTAGTCGTCCTCTACTTCCTCTTCCTCTATATCTATACATTCATTTGCAGGTAAATTCTCAAATAATTCCCACGGAGGGTTATTAGTTGCGATAAAAGCATTATTTCCTTCTTTTACAAATTTTAATAACGTTTTGCTTCCCGAAGAATCCAGCGGCAGATTATCTCCAATAAATATATAATTGCCATCTTTTTCCTTTGTCCTTAATTCATCCTCCAGGGGCGTTTTAGTTAGTACAAAATCAGATTTTACTTTTCCTTTTAAAAGCTCTACCAGTACATAATTTCCAAAAGGATTTTTATCCTCCCCGTCATAGGTTTCATACCATGTGTAGGTTTTTGTGTTGGTATAAATAAAGTAAATGCCTGTTAAAAGCAGTATAACTCCAATAAATATATATATGCCATTATTGGACTTCATTCGTAAGTCGGTTTGAGGTAAGAGGTTCGAGGTTTGAAGAAACAGTTCACTTGTGTCCTATTACAAGATAATGAATAGGTACCCTTGGAGTTGCGGCTCTTAATCAGCACTTTAAACATTTAAAATTTAACATTTCCTTCACCATCTCATTAACTAATTATCTAATCATATTTAACTTTTCTATATACTTATTGAATTGTTCAGATACCATCAGGTACTGCTGTTCACTGAATAACTTTTTACTGTACCACATAAACTCGAAGTAATGGGTCAATTCTTTAAAGATTTTAAAGTCATCTGACAAGGTCATTTCCTGAAGGTATTGATGATTCGTTTTATCTTTTTTCCATGTTATTATCTTCTTGTTTGAAAGCTCTCTTATGATGATCAAATAATAAATTCTGATCATTTGTTTGTAGTTTTTACTTTCAATTGCACCTTTAAGAAAACTCTCCAGATCCGCCTCGTGAATATCTTCTTCTATGGTATCGATAGTATAATCGGTTTGTGGAATTTTTGAATTGCTAAGTGAGGGATTGCTGAATAATTTAATCAAAATGTAAATCAACACCGCAGCTACCAAAATAAATAAGAAAGACTTTACATAAATACTTTTAATTGAAAACGGTAAAGAATAGCTTTTTTGTTGTTCCTTATACTCCGGTTCTTTCTCATTATAATTCAACTCCTTTTTCAATGATTTCCAATGGATCTCGTCAAATGATTTTTTTGATATATTTTCATTTAAATAGGCAGGGTCCTTAGGTACCTGCGCAGCCAAATGTAAAAATCCTGTAAATTGGATTAAGAATATAAAGATCAGTGGTTTAAATAGAGGCATCTATTGGTTACTCAATGTTAAACTTACTTTCAGAATTGACTTTTAACTTTGCTATCATTTCTCTTAAATGAGTTGCTTCATTTATCTCTTTTAAACTAAAATACAATAAAGCCTGCCCCACTGTTAAAATCGGGCAAATAAGGCTTATACCCAAAACGATAGACCATATAAATATCAGGCTTAAGATGGTTTGATAAAAGGCATTATCCATGTATACAAACATTTTTAAAGCTTCGATTAAAAGATAAAGAACTGGAGAAGCCAAAAGAAATAAAAAAATCATGCTCAATAATGCAAGCATTATATGAAGTAACATCATTTTCGCCCAATTTCCATGCAGAAGCACAAACATCCTGACAACCATCTTAAACAGATTGCTTTCTTCGATCATTCCTATAAATAAGGCTAAAAGCACTATAGGTAATACCAATATCATGATCAATATAGCCAGTCCAATAGGAAGAAAGAGCAGAGAATTGAATGTTACTAACAAGACCAGAGGTTTGTACAAATTAAAAATGACCTTAAGGTTTATCTTAAAATCATTATTCAAATATTTGATTAGAAAGAGATTTACGAGACAAATATTAAGAAATAATACTGCCGAGTTTATAACAAAAACTGGGGTTGATTCCTGGTAATTAAAAAAAAGATAAATTTTTTCAACTGTTTCAAAATAAAACAGATTTTGATTGAGGACGTCTTTAAATAAAAAATAGGTTACTCCAGTATAAACAACCGATAGTGGCGAAAAGAAGATAAGTATTTTTCCAAAATTTGCCTGATAGAAAGAAAAAATATCCCGAAAGATCTCACTGTTTGTTTTAATAGTATCGATTTCAATGCGATGTACTTTAGGAACTTGAAGCTTGCCATCAGATTTTATGACTACCTTTTGGCCCTTGCCTTTAAGGTAAGGGTAATAAACAAAATAAAAAAAGATGAACAGGAAAGAAATGAGTATTAATAAAGCTTTAAGAGCATCGGGAACCTCCGTATATCGGGTAATAAACCCTTCAATAAAAGCGGCAAAAAACAAAATAGGCACAATACTGACAAATAACTTAAGCCCTTGTTTTGCTGATATCTGAAATGCCTGAAGCCTTGAATAAGTTCCGGGAAACACCAGCCCTCTACCCAATACAAGACCGGAGGCACCGGCAATAATAATGGAAGAAATTTCTAAAGTCCCATGGAGCCAAATGGTAAGAAAGGAATCCAGGAATAAACCTCTTTCATAAAAGAAATACTGAAAAGTGCCGATCATAATTCCATTATAGACCATTATAATCAGTGTGCCTATTGCAAAGAAAACGCCGGATATGAAAGTTTTGAAGGCTACCATCACGTTGTTCAAGCTGATTCCCAAAAACATATCGGTTTGGTTGCTTCCTTTATATACTGCCAGAGGATCGCCTTTTCTAATGTTTTCCAGCGTCATCTGGATATAGTCTTCACCTAAAATAAGACTTGGGAAGTCCTTATCGTAAATAGCAGACAATACACCAATCAGTGCAGAAAGAGTAAAAATAACAAGAGAGACTAAAAGCTGATTCCTACACTGATAGACGAGTAAAGGAAGATCATCTTTCCAAAATGCCCAAAGTTTCTTTCTGTTTTCACTTTTATTTTTATAAACATTCCTAAAAATCTGTTGGGCGATATTATTAAGATATACCCTTACAGAACGGTTTGGATAAAACGTTCTTGAAAATGAAAGATCATCAGTAACCTGGATGAGAATATTGCTTAACTTATCCGGATCCTTATGCTCACTGGCTAGTTCTTCTTCAAACTCCTTCCACTTTTTTTTATTCTGTTCTATAAAACTGGTTTCACGCATAAAGAAAATCTACCACAATTTCTTAAATATTTTTATAATTCCTATATCTTTTTGTAATATTAGAATGATTCTGTAAGCATTGTATGACTTAATTTTTTCTTAGAACAAACAATTAAAAAATAAATTTCCGTGCAAAAAATAGAGATCAATACCACCCAAAATGTGACCATTCAATATGATTTGGCTACTCTTACTGATCGATTTCTTGCTTTTCTTTTAGATGCCGTTATTATTTTTGGTTCAGTGCTTCTCATTGTTGCATTTACTGCTCCATTTCTAGGCAATGACTTTAAATATGTGGCTTTTTTTATTCTTTACCCAATCTTCTTTTTCTATAATGTGGCCTTCGAAATTTTAAATGACGGACAATCACTAGGGAAAAAGGCAATGCAAATCAGGGTGGTTAAAATTACGGGAAAAGCACCCGAATTGAGTGATTATTTAATTCGTTGGGTTTTTAGGGCCATTGACATATATGGTTCGTTTGGATCTATTGCCGCAATATTTATAAGCTCCTCCACTAAAAATCAAAGACTTGGAGATTTGCTTGCACAAACTACGGTAATAAAAGTAAAACCTGCCATGAATCTTAATCTGGAGGATATATTGAAAATTAGTTCTAGAGATGATTACTCGCCCCAGTATCCGGAAGTTAAAAAACTACAAGAAGAAGATCTCATACTGGTAAAAAATGTGATTGAAAGGGCCCGGAAATATGCAAATCCTGCACATGAAATGGCAGTACAAGAAACTGCTGACAACTTAAGAAGCAGGTTAGAAATACCGAATTTACCTCAAAACAATATTGAATTTCTTAAAACCTTGATAAAGGATTATATAGTGCTCACCCGATAGGTATCAAGTAGCTTTAATGAAGGACTATACAACATTTCCATTTTTTTTGAGTAGACTTGACTGCATAATGGTTTATTGAGTATTAACAAACAGGAAGAATGTCAAAAGAAGAAAAAGACGAAGCGAGCAATTTTTTTACGGCTGACAGAACAAAAAGCTTTTACGTCTGGATAAATACCAAAGATATTTATGCAAACCATAATGCCAATCTCGTAGGCTCTTTTGTCTCAAACTCCAATAAAGAAGACAACTTGATGTTTATCCCCAATAAAAACTTCAGTGGATACATAAGTCCTTTTCAGGGTAATTTATTAAGAAGCTATGGTGCGGAATACAATCTCGAAAAAACGAGGAAAGAAAGTTATTCCAGTTACCCTTCCCGGTTGGTTGCTACCTTTTTATTTGAAAAAGAGGAAGAAGCAATGAGGTATAAAGAAACCCATGAATTTCATGTAGCCAATAGAGAATTAAAAGTGGGAAAAACCGTCGGGTCATATATGTATTCGCGCCATGATTTATCTTGGATCGATTTTTTAAGATCGCCTTTTTTAATAGACAAAGAGACTGTTAATTCTATGGTACACTCCTACTGGAGAGGAGAATCCGTTCAGGATTTCAAACTTGAATTGATGGAAAAGGCAATATCAGCTAGGGCGGAGTCTATTTATGAGGTTTTATATATTGGAAGGATAGACTTCTAAATATCAAAATTTTATAAGTTTCACATTTACTATTTATCACTAATTTTTTCTGCTTCTCAAGGTAATTTTACAACCTATAAGCTCTCTCTAAATTTTTACAAAAAAAGCTTAGTCGGCCCATTTAAAGTTTTCGTCTAAGATTTATTTGCATTCATCGAAAAAAAATTAATTTTTATTTTTTATATAAAGTACTATTTTTACAAAAAACGACCAATTATCCTAGTGATTTATTGCCTTTTTTAACTAGATTATTATTAAAAAAATAAAAAATAATCAAAATTTTAAAAATTAAATAAAAACAGTAAATGCAAAAAAAATCCTTAAACCAGCTAACAAAAATGATACTTAAAACTTCAACCAACTTCCTATCTATCAATCCCAAAATCCTTTTTTTTATAAAATCGGATTATAAAAAAACTGCAAGCATTTACCTTGCAAATGCCCCTTTGTCAAAACGTTTTCCTGGCTCAGTCTCTAACTGTTTCTAATTACAGTAAGGTTTGAAATAAATATGGAGGATAAAATTTATGACTTCCTCTCATATTTGTTATATCCTTTTTTAATATAATTTAAAATAACAGCTATGGAAAAAATTTTTATCAGACATGATAATACTATTCTTTTGCCTTTTTTTAAGAAGATCACCCTTACACTTTCAATAATTGTACTGGCATCTTTTTCAATTTTGGCTCAAACATCTCCTGCTTCCCGACAAGTTGCCCGACCAAAAGGAACAACAGGATCATATTATGGGTATTATGAGTATTTACCTTCAAATTATTCTTCTTCCAGTAATCTTCCGGTGGTTATTTTCTTTCACGGAGTGGGAGAAGCAGGCAATGGTACCACTGATTTATCACGAGTACTTAGAAATGGACCACCGAAAGAGGTTCAAAATGGAAAAGATTATCCTTTTATTCTTATTTCTCCACAACACAATGATGGATGGTGGAACACTGTAGGAATAAACTTAATGCTTGAACATATTAAGAAAACTTATAAGATAGATACTGATCGCATATACGTGACCGGTTTATCTGCAGGAGGTTATGGAACATGGGCCGCAGGGCAGGGATTTGCCTCTCAACTTGCTGCAATAGTACCAATTTGCGGATGTGGAAATAGTTCACAAGCTACGAATTTAAAAAATTTACCAATATGGGCATTCCATAATTCAGGAGATCCAGTAGTTCAGACTTCTTGTAGTACGGTAATGGTGGATGCAGTAAAAAAAGCAGGCGGTTCTCCAAAGTTAACTATTTACCAAAGCAATTCACATGATGCCTGGACTGCTACTTATAAAAGTCAGGAAATGTGGGATTGGTTGCTTGCACAAAGAAGATCGGGATCAACTACAGAACCTTCTCCAAATAAAGCTCCTGTGGCAAATGCCGGATCTGATGTTTCGATAACTTTGCCAACCAATTCTGTTATCCTAAGGGGAACGGCTTCTGATTCCGATGGTTCTATCTCAAAATATTTGTGGACAAAGGTAAGTGGACCAAATGCAACATTAACCAATACCAATACATCCGTATTAACGGCTTCAGGTCTAGTTGCTGGAAATTATATATTCAGATTAACAGCAACGGATAATGATAATTCTTCAGATTATGATGATGTGACTGTGATGGTAGAAGAAGAAAAAACAACAACGCCTCCTACAGGTTCAAATCTTGCACTTAAGAGACCTGTAACTATCTCTTCTGTATCGAATTGGACTTATTCAGGAGCAAATGCTGTAGACGACAATACCTCTTCCAGATGGTCGAGCGCTTATAGCGATCATCAGTGGATGTATGTAGACCTTGGAGCTATTTATAATATAGAAAGAGTGAAAATTTTGTGGGAAGTTGCACATGGAAAAGACTACCAAATTCAGGTTTCTTCTAATGCTTCTACCTGGGAAACCATAAAAACTGTTTCAGGAAACACCTCTTTAACTAATGATCTTTCAGGGTTGTCCGGAACTGGTCGTTATGTTCGAATGTTAGGAATCCACAGAGGTACACGGTATGGTTATTCGATCTTTGAATTTCAAGTCTATGGTCCTTCAGGAAATACCAATCCTGTAGCTAATGCGGGATCAAATGTATCCATTACTTTGCCTGAAAATTCTGTAACCTTGAAAGGTTCTGCAACAGATCCAGACGGATCAATCTCAACCTATTCATGGACTAAACTTAGCGGACCAAATGCTACATTGACCAATACCAACACCTCTACATTAACAGCTTCAGGTTTAGCATCCGGAAATTATGTATTCAGATTAACAGCAACAGATAACGATAATGCCTCGCATTATGATGATGTGATGGTAACTGTAGAAGAAGAAATTACTACCGCACCAAATCCAACTCCAACTATAAATCTTGCACTTAAGAGACCGGTAACCACCTCTTCAATATCCAGTACAGACTATCTGGGATATAAAGCCGTTGACGGAAACACCTCTTCCAGATGGTCAAGTTCTTATAGTGATTATCAATGGTTATCAGTAGATCTTGGGGCAGTTTATGATATTGAAAGGGTAAAAATTAACTGGGAAGTAGCTCTTGGAAAAGATTATCAGATCCAAGTCTCTTCAAATGCTTCAAGCTGGGAAACTATCAAAACTGTTTCAGGAAATACCTCTACCAATAACGACCTTTCAGGATTATCCGGAAGTGGCCGTTATGTCAGAATTTTAGGAATTCACAGAGGAACACGATACGGTTATTCAATTTTTGAATTTCAGGTTTTTGGTTCTTCAAATGTCTCAGCAAGGATTGCCCCGGATGAAGCTGACATGACAAGAGAAGTTGAAAGCGTTGTTGCTTATCCAAACCCTATAACAGAAAGCAATATGATCACATTAGATTTTGCAAACGCTGTCGAAGGCAACATTACCTGCACCTTAATGGATCAAATAGGGACATCTTATTTAACTCAAGGAGACTTCTTAAGTACACCAGTACAAAATTATACTGTAGATCTTTCCAAAGTTAAATTAAGCCCTGGCATCTATTTCTTAAAGATAAGGAATGAAAATCAGAAAGATAAAGTTTTAAAAATCATTAAAAGATAAGTTTAGCATAGGTTTAGGTTTATTGTAAAGATGTCCGGTTTTGCCGGACATCTTTATTTTTAGAGGACTCTACAAATCAGGAAACTCCACCAATCGATCATTCATATATCCTAAGATAGCCCTGCTTCGTATAGGAAAGACAACTGTCTAATTGATTATCAATTGTTTAGTTCATAAAAAGGGCATCGGCTAATTATAGAATGGAAAAAAAGAGAAAAATGAAAAAGAAGTGGATAATTCTAACGGTCTTTATTGTCTTAGTTATTGGCTTTTACCTGGCCTTACCATATATCGTGTTAAGATATGCAAATAAAATTTTGGGGGAAATGGAAGGCTATAAAGGACACATTGAAGATGTCGACCTACATATTTACCGCGGCGCCTATGAGGTTGAAAATCTGGTAATTAAAAAAGTAGATGCTAATGTTCCTAAACCATTTATTAATATAGAAAAAGTAGACCTTTCCATTGAGTGGCCGGCAATTTTTGAGGGAAAAATTGTTGGAGAGGTAACACTCAAAAATGCGGTAGTTAATTTCGTAGGTGGTGGCTCAGAAAAAAACAACCAGACGGGGGTAGAAAATGATTGGACGGAACCCATAAAAAAATTAATGCCACTTAAAATAAATAAGTTTGAAATTATAAATGGGAAAGTTACCTACAATGATTTCACGAGCAATCCAAAAGTCAATCTTTATTTGAATGATCTTCATCTGCTAGCAACAAATTTGTCCAATGCCTCAGATTCTTCTTCCGCTTTACCGTCCGGTTTTAAGATAAAAGCAACTTCAATAGGAAAAGGCAACCTTGAAATTGACGCAAAAATTAATATCCTTAAGGAAATTCCGGATTTTGACAGTAACATAAATTTTACTTCTGTAGCATTACCAAGCCTCAATAATTTTACAAAAGCGTACGGCAAATTCGATTTTGAAAAAGGGAGCATGTCTTTATTCAGCGAAATTGTCCTGGCAGATGGAAACTTTACAGGTTATGTGAAACCAATTTTAACAAATGTTAAGATTGTCGATCTGGAAGAAGATAATGAAAGTATATTTAAAAAAGTATGGGAAGGACTGTTGGAAGTTACCGAGGAGGTTCTTCAAAATCAAAAAAAGGACCAGTTTGCAACTAAAACGCCTATCCAGGGGAGTATAGAAAATGTTAAAACAGAAATTATTCCTACCCTTCTCAACATCTTAAAAAATGCCTTTATTCAGGCCTTCTCAAAAACAGTAGATAAGGAAATATCCTTTAAGGACGCTGCTTCTCCAAATAGCGAGGAGAATAAAATCTCTAAAAAGGAAGAACGAAAAGAAAAACGCCAGGAAAAGAAGGAAGAAAGGAAAGAAAAACGAGAGGAGAAAAAAGAAGAGCGTGAAAAGAATAAGGAATGACTCCCTGGTCAAAAATTTTGATAACTTCTTCTTAAAGAACTTTAAATAATAAAAGGAGCCCTTGCTTCACCGTATAAATCAACCTTAATTTTAACTTTACATCATTTAACTCTTGTTTTATCACATTTAATTTTCTCACAAACCTATTAAGGGATATCATTACAGGAAAAATCAAAAAAATGAAAAATATCTTGAGTTTTTCCTCCACATCTCCTTCTGGGCATTATTTGGGATTTATTATTTTAAGTCTGTCGAATCGCCCTTTACAGGCCCCATAGTCTTGTTAAATTCCGTAACTTTTTACGTTAACATTCTTATTCCTTTCCCCTTATTTTTAAACAAAAATAAGTATTTAACCTAAGTTCGATTACCCAAGAAAAAGCCTACAATGAGCTGTAGTGAGGTAATAGCTCTGATGGGTGATTTTCCATACGGGAGGATATAGAAATATGAAGCACTTCTACATTCATTATGCACAAGTACATCTTTCTATTTGTTTCCCCACATAGTTTCCTATAATAGATTTGTGGGGGCTTCCTTCCTATGGCTTTGTTCCTTAAACCAGTTGTTTAGGTGCAGGAACATACTCTCAGGACTAATCGCCTACTCCTTCTTTCAAAAAAAGCCAGCTATTAAACATGAGACTCAAATGACTAATCAAATCGTCTTTTTTTAATCGAGCTCAGGTTTTATGAAAGCTCTCCCTTTGCATTTGAGTTAAAACTTAAAAAATTCAATAAATAAGCAAAAGCATTGACTTTCAAAGGAAGTTTATCGTTAAAACAGTAGTCATTAAACTTGTATTTTATGGACGGAAAAATGGAGGACATAATTATCAAACTTACTCATCTACATAAAAAACAGTATCTAATAGAGTCTGAAATTAAAAAACATTTGACGGAGCCTTTTACAATGGAAAAGTTTAATTGTAGAATCAGAAATGAAAGCAAACTAAAGGAGCTTCGAAAAGAAATTGAGCAAGAGGAGTACAACTTGGAAGAAGCCCGAATCCTGGAAAGTTTGGAGACCAGATAGGAGGAGCATTTTTAGTAAAAATGAGGGCGAGTTAAATACTTTCCCTCATTTTTAGTCTATTAAAATAAATGAATAAGTCATTTATTTTCTTTTACAAATTCCAAAAAGGAAGTTCCGTCAATAAAGCCATCTACATATTTTTCTTTAAAATCGATATACCCGATAAACACACCGTCGGGAATAATTAAGTCTTCCACGCCACCAACAAATTCTAATTTAAAAAGGAAAGTATCAGGATCTTCCTCTTCTTCTACTTCGAGACTTTTAATCGCTCTGGGAAATAATATTTTAAGTCCTTCTTCAATTTCAGATATTTTGATAGTATGGTTATTCATTTGGTGTCCTTTCCTTTTATTATTATCTGTTATTTCTAAGATTTCATCTTCGTATTAAAATCAAAAATCGAAATAAAACCCTGAATTTAAATTAATTTACAACCCTTTTATATATTATTGATGAAGTAACTGGATCGGAATTATCAGTGGCTAGTCCTATTGTGTGTCTCGTCCTGAAATAGGTTTACAAAAGATGTAAACAAATGTCAGGACAAAAATTAAAAGGAAGACCGCACAAAAAGAAACTACCAGGTAGCCAGTACAGTGAGGCATTTAAAAGACAAGTAGCTGAAGCTTATCATC
>DASPJL010000130.1:0-28012 GCA_035628645.1 Cytophagales bacterium
TTTCTATATGATGCTGAGAACACCAAATGCAGAGATCACAAAATCAGACAATAGGTCTAAAACCTTGAACCGGAAAGGTGCATCTCTGCATCGGTGATGTGCCAAATAAAATTCTGAAATTTTATTTAATTGTAATACTTGCCAAACTTAAAGGAACCGGAATTTATGAATGGGTGGAGTTATTGTAATTTTAAATGGAAGGAGGCCATCAGTTTGGTACTCAATCCGCAGATCGTCCTGCTGAATTTATTTCAGCATCTTTTAATATCTATTAAATGACTTAAAGATCCAGAAATAAATTCGGGAAGACTTTTAGACCCCTAGTTCTCAAAACCAGTTGTCAATGAGGACACCCGACAACGGAAGCAATTGTATACCAGACTTCTATTTGGTTATATAATAGAAAATTTAACCTTAAATGTTTTATAGGTAATACCCTCTTAATTACTACGCCTAAAACTTTTATTTGGAAATGATAAAAGGAATAATGTACTTTGTATCGCAAAGTACTTTATGTAATAGCAAATAAACTTTTGTTTCTTTTTAATTAATTGTATCAATCTCATATATGAAGCAGCATTTTAAAAGTCCCCGATATATAAATCTTTTCTTTTACACAGCCATACTGCTGATTGCTTTTCTATTGAAAACCTTTTTCTCCAGGGCAACGCCTGATGACCTTAATTTTATTCTTTATCCGACTACCTCCGCTGTTAACGCAATTACTGGAAATAGCTTTGAATTCATAAGCGGAACAGGATATGTTATGGAAGGAACACTTGTTGTTATAAATAAAACTTGCTCCGGTGGTAATTTCTTTATTATTGCTTTTTCTATGGCAGCTTTTATGGGAGTTGCTGCTTTTTCACATTTTAGAGACAAAGCCATCCTTTTAGTTGGCAGTCTTCTTTCAAGTTTTATCCTTACGGTGACGGTAAATGGATTTCGCATTTCACTAGCGATCTTTCTATTAAACCGTTTTCCAAGTTCCAATCTTATTTCCTCCGGCCTTTCCCATCAGTTACAGGGAGTGCTTTTCTACTTTTCTTTTTTGCTCGGGTACTACCTCAGTGTGAAGTGGCTCTTGGAAAGATTGAGCGGTCATAATTTAGAAAAGAATCTCCTTTATTCTATCCTCCCTCCTTTTGTTTTATCCAAACATCCGTCAATCGGTACTGAAAGATGATTGGAAACATATTTCAAGATCAAGTTAACTTATTTATATAATTCGAAAACATCCGTCAGATACACTTAACTTATGAAAGCACTTGTCAAACCTTATTGGATTTTCATTTTTGTTGTTCTGCCTCAAATTTTATTGGGTGCACTGCTCTTTTCTGCTTTTAGTATCATCGAATCCTTACTTAAGCCAGGGAACCTGCAACAAATAACACATTTTGCTATTATTCTGGGTTTAGGAGTTGTGGGGTTTGGTTTGCTTAGCATCCTAACTATATTTCTGCGAAAAACAGTTCATAGATTGTGGACAGGCCTTTCGTTGATCCTCTATTATTCTTTTTGTATCTATTTCTTCATTTCACATATGGATATGATTCCTTGGTCAATTCCACAATGGATGATATCTCAGAACGACATTTTTAAATATGTAATCACCTGCTCCATGCCTCCTTTAATGTATGGGCTGCTTTTACTTACGCTTTATTTTACCCCGGCAGAAAAATCGTATAAGGTTTGGAAGAGCTTTGTGGGCATGGCCGCTATACCATTATTCTGGTACCTGTTCTTTGTACTAATTTTGCCTTTAATAAGGACCGGCGCTGTAAAATTTGAATTTGTGGCGGTCACACTTATTACAGTTTCTACAATTGGATTTCTTTTTCTTCTTATCAGGTCCGTCTACATTATTACGCTGAAAAAAGAAGGTTTCTATGAAGCCTATGGGATGGCTATAAAAATCATTTTTGCTGTAGTTTTGCCAATAGCAGGACTGGCAGTTAATGCAGGATTTGATTTTGAAAAAAACATTTTTGGTAATTTCAATCATTGGGGGTTTTATTTAATGGCTTTGGTAAATGGGTTGATCTTATGTGTTCCCTCATTAACTTCTGAAAGGATTAACCTTCTTCTTTTTGTATTAAAAAGCATTACCTTTTCATTTACATTTTATTTCTTCCTGGTGTTCCTTCCCTTCCTGCCCCTATCGATGCTGGCTATAATTGCTGTGGGGCTAGGGTTTTTGATGCTTACACCCTGCATATTATTTATCATTCACATCCAGGAATTGAATAAGCATTTTCAAAAATTAAAGCTTAAGTATTCTCTATGGCTTCTTAACCTGGCGCTTATTGCAGGATTTTCTGTCTTTCCAATTGCTGTCACCATCAAGTACCTTCATGACAGGTCCAATTTACACATCGCTTTGGATTATATATATGAACCTAATTTTCAGGATAAAACACCAATTGACATATCTTCTGTTTCAAGTGTATTAAAACACATACATGGAAACAAAAAGAACAACCAGACTTTCATCGAAAACCAAACCCCATACCTCACTACTTATTACAATTGGCTTGTTCTTGACAATCTAACGCTATCCGATCAAAAGCTGCGGCTCATGGAAAAGTTATTTTTGGGGGAAAGCAACACTCCGGTTGAAATATTAGATTCTTTAAAGAAAGATGAACAAGTAAGGATTAGTAATTTAAATAGCAGAACACAATATGATTCTGCAAATCATTGCTGGAAAACGTGGGTAGATTTAGAAATTGAAAATTTAAAGGATTTTCGGGGAGAATACACTTCAAAGATTCATCTTCCTGAAGGCTGCTGGATGAGTAATTATTATTTATTTGTAGAGGGGAAAAAGAAGTTTGGCCTTCTGGCAGAAAAGAAAACTGCTCAATGGATTTACAGTCAGATCCGAGCGACAAATCGGGATCCTGGGATCTTGTATTACACTGGATCAAATGAAGTGATGTTCAGGATATTTCCATTTGTAGGGAAAGAGATAAGAAAAACAGGGATTGAGTTCTCTCATTACGAACCTTTGCTGCTTTCCATTGATGGCAATAAAATTGCTTTGGGTGAATCAGGAAAAGTTCCGGAAATTTACGAGGGAGGCAACATTGTTTACCTTCCCTCTGCCATCAAAACCTCGCTTCCTAAAGTAAAAAGAACACCTTATCTTCATTTCATCCTGGATTGTTCACAACCTGTATCTTCCGGGACAACCACTCCAATTAAGGCTTCCCTCGGTGCTGCCAATTCACCGGTGAAGAAAGAAAAAACAAAAAAGGAAAAGCTAAATACTGCTACAAAATTAATAGATGCGTTTCTCTCCAAAAATCAGGTAAGTTCTAAAGATGCCGTAATCTCTTTTACTGATTACAGAACTCAGACAACTTCCCTTAAGGACAACTGGCAACAGAAGTTTAACGAATCTCAGTTTGGTGGTGGATTTTTTCTGGAAAGAACGATCAAAGAGACGCTGATTGAAAATTATTTAAACTCTTCTGATAATTATCCTGTGTTCGTGGTCATTTCCGATGAAATAGAAAAAGCCATCAACACAAATTCTCTTCCAAACATACCTTATACTTATCCTGAAGGCCCTTCATATTACCATTTAAAAGAAACCGGAGCATTAAACCTCCATTCCTTTACACAAACCGCTTTCTCAAAACCAATAGAAGAAGATGTTAAAGAAATAATTACCCCTCAAGTTCATACCTGGAAAGCAGAAAAATATAAAAAATACCTCCCCGTAAATGGTGAAGGATCTATATTGGTAAAAGATGTAAATAAGATTGGAAATAACATTACAGGAAAGACCCTTCTGGACAATGCTTTCCAACTTAACGCGATGGATCTAAAGCTAAACCTTCAGCCTCATGAAACAAAAAACCTCTGGCTGCCAATTGTCAAAGCAAGCTTTACCACCAAAATTATGACGCCACAAACATCCTATCTCGTAGTAGAAAACGAAGCACAGGAAAAGGCATTATTAGCCAAGCAAAATTTGGTATTAAAGGGTAAAAATTCTCTGGACATAGCGGATCAGGAAATTCAGATGTCCGAGCCGGAATTATGGATTTTGGTAGTGCTGATTGTTTTGTTTATGCTGTGGAGGAAAGTAAAGTTTAATACAAAATACCAGAAAGCCAATTGATTTATTTTAGCGTCTAAAGTAAAATTATAATAATCCAATTAAAGAGAAATTGAAAGTTATCTGCCGTTCCCGAGGTCTATTCTGCTAAATTTTATATTGATGGGGTTGATAATTTCTGTTTCTTAACTCTGTCCCTGCCATGTTGAAGATGTTTGATGAACTGACTTTCGGCGTGAAAAAGTAGCATTTCCAAATGCCGGAAATCATTCGATGCATTTTTCATTATGCCCAGTCATATTCCGGGGAATACTCCTTTAGGGCAACAATTTTAATTACCGTGGAAACATTTTTTGTTGTGGCTTTTCTTTTAATTCTAATTCCTTAATCGCGTCCAAGAGTCTTTTGTATTCATTGTACCAATCCGTACCGTCCAACTTATCATTAAAGGCTGCATCCCTGAATTTATGGGCATGTTTCTGGCAATAGAAATAAAAGTTGAATATCGTTCTTAAAGAGGTATCTGATTCAGTTAACACAAAGCTTGTGTTATTAAGGTTGAAATAAATTCTACCATCATCTTTCACTTTGATATATACCACTTTATGCCTTAGCAGTAAATAATTTAAATCGTTATAAATTACTTTCAGTATTTTATTGAAATGGGCAAAATCCTCCTGGGTAATAGTTATTTGATGATCCATGTTATTTTGCCAATTTTATTTGCAATTGAAATATATTCATAAATAAATCTTCATTTAATGCCTTTTTATTGGCATTTATCAAATTGTTTAAATCCGAAAGAAAGTAATAAGTATGGGTTTGGCCATTCAAGTTACTGATACTGGCATATTTTAGCACCTTATTCAAGTCACAATTAAGCTTTAACATTAACCTTTGCAACTGCTCAAAATCATCCGGGGTCATTTCCAGGTTCTCCATATAACTAAAATTATTAGCCAAAGTTAAAAGGATATACGGTAAAAAAAACTCCTTTGTGATAATTTTTTTAGTTTTAAACGACAAAATTTCTTATGAACTTAGTTTTAACCATTTAAAATCATTGTTGATCATCCGTCCTCTCCGTTGTTGTCGACGACTTGCTTTCCTTCTCCGTGGCTCCTGACTCTATTTTCAATTGTTCTGCGAAGGCATCAATTGCTTGGTAAAGAAATTTATATCAGTAATCCCGCTGATGTCGGATTTAAATCCTCCCTTATCTATAGCTCGACGGCCCTACGGAACATGGTCGAACAGCATGCGCCTGAAGGGAAACATCGTTTTTGCTAAAGAAACGTAACCTAGCATTAAAGATTCAGCAACATGGGTAAAGTACTTAGACTTATTTACATCGGTATACTGCTTATAAATATTCCCAATTTATTGGCAGCGCAGGATGATGACTACGAACATCTGTTAAAAGGGAAAAAAATTAGAGTTTCCATTTTTGTAGGTCCCTTGTTCGAAGTCTCTTCGGTACACAAAAGCTTCGGCTTTTCTTCAGGAGGTGGAGGAGCTGTTATACTAAATCAAACCCTGTTTATAGGAGGATATGGATTGGGTTTGGCTCCCGTTATCGGCAAGGACGTCAGCATTGAAGGCGTAAATTACACCGACACTGAAATCGCTTTTGGGCATGGCGGAATATGGGTTGGATATATACATGATTTTAAAAAGCTTGTTCATATCGGAGGCAGCACTAAATTCGGATGGGGCAAAATCTCTTTAGAAGACAACCGACTCCCTGATGATTACAAAGATAATGTGTTGGTAATTACCCCTCAGGTAGAAGTAGAAGTCAATGTATCTAAATGGTTTAAGATCAATTTAGGAGCAGGCTATAGAATTGTAACCAGCGTTAATGACAACGTATTCCGGCAAAAGGAATTTAATAGCCCTCAGGCTACCGTTGGCTTTTTATTTGGCTGGTTTAGACAAAAGGATTGAATTTAGTTGTTAGTAGTGTTCCTGAGCACTATCCTTATTCTTCCGCAGGTTTTATAGACAAAAAGGGATTTTAATCCCCTTCATGCGTTGCCTATTCGTTTGTTAGGTTGTTTTCTGCTTATACGTTTCCATTTTATTTTGGGTCAAATTCCACAATCCATTCAATACCGTATTTGTCCCTAAACATCCCAAAGTATGAACTTCCAGGACTGCCTTCAATTGGTACTTCTATGCTCCCGCCTTCTGAAAGTCCTTTAAATAATTTGTCAGCTTCTTCACGACTTTCTGCACTTACAGATATCTTAGATCGGTTTTCATTTTCATTAACTTTTCCCATAAACTCTGGGACATCATTACCAATTAAAACGTTTTTGCCGATAGGCAAAGCAATATGCATAATGTTATTTCCTTCTTTTTCTGCTATCGGGAATTCAGGACTTGGAAGGTCTTTGAAGCGAATAACTTTTGCAAACTCTCCGCCAAATACTGATTTGTAAAAGGAAAATGCTTCTTCGGCATTTCCATTGAAATTAATGTGAGGATTGATTAGTGCCATAGTTCTTTAATTGATTTTTAAGGTTCAAACCTACTGCTTAACTGCAATATAAATAGGGTATAATCGCGTCAAAAAAGAGGTTGATTACGCCAAAAGGTACGGGGATTAATTGCACTTGATAGGTTTCAGGTGCGAGGCATCGAAACCTTATCGGGCAGGTCGCAACAGATTGCTTTGTACCACGCAATGACGGCAAACAAAAGCATCAAATCAGTGATTCAGACAACCAAAATTCCAACAATTCCATCCATCCCATTAATTCAGGTGCAGACAAAGTAGCACGAGGTAGTTCAGTCTCCCTTATATTCTTTCAAATAAACTTTAAAAACTGTTCCTTCATTTATTCTGCTATCCACTTCTATCTTTCCCTGATTTCTTTCAACCATTGTTTTAATCAGGTATAAGCCGATTCCTTTTCCAGATGCCTTTTTGGTAAATCTTGTAAATGGTTTGAATAATTTTGACTTAAATCTGCTCAAGTCCATTCCAATTCCGGTATCACTGATTTCTAACACAGTATAATCATTCTCCTTTCTCGTGGTAAGGTTAATGGTGAGTTTCTTATTTTCATTGTGATACTTAATAGCATTACTCACCAAATTTCTTATGATACTCAGTAAAAAAGATTCCAGGTATTGGACAGAGGGCGCCAGAGAAAAATCATGTTCGATCTTTCCACTTATCTTTTCCAGCTCTGGCGACCATTCCTCTACAATATGCCTAAGGATTTTATCAAAATGAATGAGGGCGCTTTTTGAACGATTGCTTTGAACTTCAATTACATCTACAAGGCCATTGATGGTTTCATCCAAACGATTAACTGAGGTGGATATAATATTTAACAGTTCAGCCTTCCTGGCAGGATCTTCTGTCTTATTAACAAAAGTTAATAAGGTTTGAATGTTAATAACAGGAGACTTTAAATCATGCGCCGCTGCAAAAACAAAGGTATCCAGCAGATCATTGACCCTTACCAGCTCCTCATTTTTACTTCCAATGTCTTCCAATGCAGTTTTTTGATCATGAATATCGGTAGCCGTTCCGATCCAAAGGGTAATATCGCCTTTTTCATCTCTTATAGGTACTGCCCGGTTAAGGTGCCAGCGATAAGCCCCATCAGAACCTCTTCTATACCGGTTTTCGACTTCAAATATTTTTCCTGTTTCAAGAGACTGATTGTATTTCTCCAAAGTATTTTGCAGGTCGTCGGGATGAATTACCGATTTCCACCCGTCATTTTTGGATTCATTAAAACTAAGTTCTGAAAACTCATACCATCTTTGGTTGTAAAAGTTTACTTCACCTTTAGGAAGATTCGTCCAGGAGATTTGCGGAATACTTTCCAGCATGAACCGGAAAAGAGCCAGACTTTCATTTTCCGCTTTCTCCTTTTTTAATTCATCATTCTTTCTTTCAATGACTTCATTTTGATGTTCTATGTGTGTCTGGATCTTTTGAATTTCTTTTTCAGCGGAAACGTCGGTAATAATTACTCCTAATATGGGTATGGATTCTATTTTAAAGGCATTTGTTGCAATACTAAAATGGCATTGCGTTTCATTGATATCCTGAAGTAAAACTTCACCTTTACTTTTTCCTGACCATCCTTTTTTTAATAGGCTTTGAACTGTTTCTACATTCTCAAAAGATATAAAATCAAAAAAGGATGCTCCAATAACTTTTTCAAGAGGATATTTTATAAAATTTGCAAAACACGCGTTAGAATAGACTATAACCCCTTGATCGTTCAGCATTATAGCGCCTTCGTTCATTTCTTCAATTAAGATGCGATAGCTGTCATCTGCACCTTTAAGGGTATATACCTGGGAACCATTTGGGCCATGTACCGCCAATGCATCTACCTCTCCCGATCTGATGGCTTCAATTACATCCTGGGCCTCCTGTAACTGTTCCCTCAGTTCGTTTATTTCCTCTATAAGTTGCTTTTCAGTTGTTTCTCTTTCAGTGTTAAAATTGCTGTCCATCATACTTATGTCCCAAATTTAAGCCCGAGAGCACTTTTTGTATATTTGACATGTCCCCGATTAATCTTTTTACCGGAAGGGGATTCTTTTTAATCAAAGTCGGTGCCGCTATAATTTGTTCTTCTTCTGCAAGATGTGGTTGCTGGTATATATCAATTACTTCCAATGAATAGTTATTTGAAAGATAAGTTTCACAAATTTTTTTTACATTTTGTACAGCCCTTGTTGATTTTGGAGTTATTCCGGTTACAAATAAACGCAGCATATATTTTTGCTCATCATTTTCCTGAATATATTCTTCAAATTCCACTGCTTTATTTAACTGCTTACTCATTTTATTTTTTTTATAAACTTAGAGGACGGACATCCAACCCTACTAATACCTTCTCCTGATTGGAAAGGTCGCCTATGATCTTCCTAATGGGTTCCGGCACCTTTCTTACTAGAGTAGGTACGGCCAAAATCTGATCTCCTTCTGCAAGCTGTGGATTTTTTAAAAGGTCTACTACTTCAATTGTATATTTCCCCTGCAAAAATTCTTCACAGTATTTTTTTAGGTTAGAAAGTGCTGTTACGCTTTTTGGTGTTTGCCCCGCAACATAAAGCCTCAATTCCCAGGTTTTTTCTTTAACGGTCATAATAATAGTTAGTCTTATTTATTAGTGGTCTGTGAAGAATTAAAGTTATGCGGTGACTGAACAATTTCGGCCCGCCCTTTAGCTAACGCCTCTTGAATGCTTTTTTCCTCAGAGTTGATAATTTTGAGTTCTTCTTCTGTAGATTCAAACTCAGTTTGCAGTTTTGCAATATTGGCTTCCAGAATTCTTCGCTTTCTTTCCAGTTCCCTATTTTTTCTTTCAACCTCATTTTGTCCGCTTTTTATGATTACTTTTTCCTGCAAAGTATGTGAAAGGCGGGCAGAGCCTATCAATACACCATTCGGCCCTAAATGCACATCAAGAAGTTTAATTCCATTATTGGTTATCAAAAACTCCCTTACCTGATTGGAATGTCCCATACCTCTCGATTTAAGAATACTGATTCCCCTGTTTCTTTCTGCATCTCCCATAAGGTCCTGTACAAAAATCCATGTATCCATCAAAGACGATATCCCTTCTTCTGTATATTCCATTACGCCGCCTCTCGGAGTAACAAGTCCTGTAAACAAGGCTGAAATTTGGTTGACTTTAAGAAAGTCGATCAGACGGGTAAGCATTCCTCTTACGTCATTTAAAGAACCTGCTGCGAGTAAATTTGTAATAGGGTCTATAATAACGACACTCGGTTTAAATTCCTCAATCTTTTTATGAATTTCCAAAAGATGCATTTCCAGTCCATGAACAGTAGGTCTGGAGGATAATATTTGCAATAAACCTTTGTCAATAGCGGGCTGAAGATCTAATCCGATTGACTGCATATTCCTTACCAGTTGTTTTGGCGATTCTTCAAAAGCAAATAGGACACATCTTTCTCCTCTTTTGCAGGTTTCATAAGCGAAATAAGAGCCGATAGTAGTTTTGGCCGTTCCAGCAGTACCTGTTACCAGTGTGCTCGTACCTCTATAGAAACCGCCCTTACTGAACATTTCATCAAGTCCCTGGATTCCGGAAGAAATGATTTCATTAGAAACTTCATGTTCTAATCTAAGAGAAGTTATCGGCAAAACAGAGATTCCGTCTTGATCAATCAGAAAAGGATATTCATTTGTTCCATGAGCGCTGCCACGATATTTAACAATCCTTAATCTTCGGGTTGAAATCTGATCAATAATCCTATGATCCAGTAAAATCACACAATCCGATACATACTCTTCCAACCCTTGACGGGTAAGGCTTGCTTCTCCCCTTTCGCCGGTAATTACTACCGTGACCCCCTTGTCCTTAAGCCACCTGAACAGCCGCCTTATCTCTGCCCTAAGAATTGCCTGATTATTTAAACCGCTAAATAATGACTCAATGGTATCAAGTACAACCCTTTTTGCCCCAATTGAATCAATGGCATATCCAAGTCTTATAAATAATCCTTCGAGATCATATTCTCCTGTTTCCTCAATTTCACTTCTTTCAACATGTACATGGTCAATTTTCAAACGTTTTTCCCTTTCTAACTGCTCAAGATCAAAGCCCAGGGAGGCAACATTGGCAGTAAGCTCTTCTTTTGTTTCTTCAAATGCCATGAATACTCCTGGCTCTCCGAATTCAGTAATACCATTTACGAGGAATTCTATGGCAAATAATGTTTTTCCGCATCCTGCTCCTCCGCAAATCAGCGTAGGGCGGCCTTTAGGCAAACCACCTTCGGTAATTTCGTCCATTCCTGGAATGCCTGTCATCGCCTTGGGAAAAGTAAAATTCTTAGAAATAGATTGTCTTTTATTGTTATTCATTAATCTTTAAAATGATGTTGTTCCTTTAACGAAGATTTTAAAAAAGTGATAACATGAATTTTGATCAAAAAAGTAAATCGCTTTATAATTTATGAAAGAAGCTCTACATAATCATATACGTTCCACTTCTATTATTGAACGCCTTATAGATCCAAAGGAAATTGGTGATTTTGTTTGTTATTTGTGCAGCAACAAATCTTCCGCAATAAATGGCGCGGCACTAAGGGCCGATGGGGGAATTGGACGGAGCGTTTTTTAGACTTTTCAATAAGGAAACGCCAGAGGCAAGAAGTTTTTTTGATATGGAAGCTGGGGAAGGCATAGTTCCCCAGCTTATTTTTTAAGTGATAAATTAATTCTTTTGAATCCTCACCGTTACATTCAGTTGTCCTACGTGACGCATCGTATGCTCCGCTCCGTGGGTTAATAACCCTAGGACTGTAGAGGGAATTTGTGCCCGCCCTACGCCCCGCACAGTAGTTAGCTCCTGCTCCCTGGTGGTTTTCAGTTGTTCAATTGAAAAGTCCACCTGCTTACTGAACTTTTCAAAGAGGCTCTTCACCGAAAGGCCTTCATCGGGTGTCCCTTCCACAGAAAGAGATCGCATCTGATTTTCACTCAATAATTCTCCCCGAGCATACGTATAAAGTCTATCCAACACCCCCGTAAGATGTTGAAGATGAAAGCCAACAGAAGCAACACCTGAAGGCTTTTCCCATAGCTTTGCCTCATCAAAATCTTCCAGTAGTGACTCTACTTCTTCCTTTGCCTGCAAAATTACATGGGCAATCGGTTGAAGTAATGCTGGTATTTCCGGAAGAGGCCCACGAAGCCATACTTCTTTCTTATTGTTTGCGCTCATGTATTTGGTGTAATAGATGCTAATTTAGCGATGTGTTCACCAAAGAGCAACAAAAGCCTTCTTGATTACTTGCATAGTTTATTCTCTTCTTTTGCCTCAAGGGTTTCTTTGGCAATTTTCTCCATATCCTGAACTTCGTTTAATCGTTTAACTCGTGCATCTGAAGCGCCATTTCTGAAACAATTACTCATCATATCTTCCCAGGCTTCCCTACAATCAATACATTTATCTATAAGGTTCTTAATTTCACTGCACGGTCCTTCTTTATTGTCATTTAAACCGTACTTGGCAAAAAGGTCATCCAATCCCTCGCAATTGTCCTGTATATCTTCTTCCAAATCTTCAAATTTGTCGACCTCACAGTTATAGGCAAGCTTGTACCTTGTTTTTTCATTAATAATACCTTCGAGATAATTCATGGATTTTTTTAACTCCTCCAACTGCACTTTATGTCCGCCATCACCTCCATTCCAGCATTTATTTTCTCTTTCTGACCGGGCATCATAGCACTTCTTACAAGACTCGAGTCGATAATTGAGGAGTATTAGGCTCACATCATTTTTAGAGCCAAATTCGCGCTCCAGGTCACTGTATCCCAATATACCTTTATCCAGGTCTTTACAATATTCATCTACTTTGGAGGAGAATCCCTCCAATGCACTCTGGTCACAATTGCTGCATTTTTTTTCTCCACTTCGAAGGGTGACACAATAGCCCGACTTACAATCAGCATTAGTTTCACAGTTTTCCAGCACTTCTTTCTGATCTTGCGCAGATACCTTTACTATAATAGAAAGAAAAACAACGATATATGAAATTGACTTAAAGTGAAATTTCCGTTTCATAGTTTAAGATTTAAGGGTGTTAATTTTTCAGATCCAGACTTTCGAATTATGTCCTGATATTTTCTATAGCAGTCAAACAAGTCTTAACTTCCTCCTCATTATTAATAATGCAGGGCGTTAATCGTGCATATACCTCACGGTAAGGTGTGGTGCTTCCAACGATCTTTTTCTTGTAAAGCTTTTCAATGACAAGCTCCGGTGCCATGCCTGCTACTTCGAAGGTGTTGATGGCGCAGGAAAGCTTTGGATCCATGGGCGTATGAAGTTTAACGTGGCCAATCTCTTTCAGTCCGTTTTTAAGCATCGTATTTAGCTCATAGGTTCGGGCCTGGATTTTTGATTTTCCAATTTGCTGAAGAAAGTCGAAAGCAGTATTAAGAGACCAACGGTGTTCGAAAGAATGGAACCCGCCGGGAGTAAGATGATGAGCAAAAGTCACCTGTTCCTCAGGTACCAACCCAAGCCAGACACCATAGGGAAGTCCAAAAGAAGGAATAGAAGGTGTTATCATATTCCATGCATCTTTTTTTCCCCACAAAATACCCGTACCGCGGGGACCAAAAGCCCATTTATGTGTACCTGCTGCAAAAAAATCACAGCCCAGCTCCTCCATAGTTATATCTTCAATACCAAATCCATGCACGCCATCCACACAGAAGTAAATCCTGGTGTTTTCATCACGTTGAGTGTTTATCCTTTTTACTGCAGCAGTCATTTCACGGATGGGCAGTTTTACCCCTGTGGAAGAATGAACCCAGGTAACGGCAATAATACGGGTATTGGGTTTGATGGCTTTTGTTAGTTTCTCTACTATGGCATCAACTTCAACCAACGCAGGATCATCAAAAAGCGTGATTCTTTTTATAGATGCTTTATTTTTTTGCGCTGCATATTCAAGTGATTTTTCGGTAGAATAATGATCATGAGTTGTGGTAAGTATTTCATCTCCTTCTTTCAGTTTAAGTCCGCAATAAAGTGTGGCAAGTCCCATGGTGGTACTGTCGGTAAGTGCTATTTCCTCAGGATCGCATTTCAGATAACTTGCAGCAGCTTTTTTTACAATTTCTTCTGCGGTCATGAAATTACTTTCCCAATATTCCACAGAGTTTTCTTCAAACTGTCTGCGGTGCTTTTCTATGGCTTCCCTTACCGGTGCCGGATGTGAAGCGAGCAGCATTTGCGCCATGTGAATCCGGTCCTTGGTAAGCACAAACTGTTCCCTTATTTGTGCCCAGTTATTTAATGAAAGAGCTTGTGACTGCCCGGATACAAATGAAGGCAATATTGAGGCTGCTCCTAGTGCAAGCCCTGTTTTTTGGAGAAATTTTCTACGTTCCATGAAGGTTTATCGGCAATTAAAAAAAGTAAAAAATAAAAAATGAATATTGAAAGACCAGAAGTTGTTCACTTCCCCTTACAGGCAAATCTCCTGGTTGTTTGTTCCAGGAAAATAAATATTATGATACTGTCATTTATTAATTCGGCGGAAAATCATTCTCCCAAAAAAATAAAACCAGCCTTAATTACTGACTACCGAATTTCAAATAAATGTACTGATTAAAAGGTAATTGTAATAGCTTAACTTGTTAGTTTAAAAAAAATAATTTGCTATTCTTTGGTATACTTCAACATCCAGCTATAAAGGTCTTCGGAAAAGGAATCATAATCCGAAGATTCTTTGCCCATACCGGTTCCATCATAAGTCATCGTCCATGAATCGTGACCGACATTAGGATAAACGGTAAGCTTGGCTTTATGCACCGGGTTTTGTTTGTTAATGGCTTCAATCATTTCAATAGATCTGTCAATGGAAACTGTTGGGTCAGCATCGCCATGAAATGCCCAGATAGGAATATTTTGGTAAGACTTGCCTTGTTTAACATTTCCCCCTCCACAAATGGGCGCAGCTGCTGCGACATAACTGGAATCTCCATATACACCGACATAATCAAACACCCCGTATCCTCCCATACTTAATCCGGTAATATATATTCTGTTCATGTCTACCTTATATTTGGCAGCAATATATTCGATATACTGGTGTATCTTTTTTGCGTTCCACCACCCTTCGTGGCATTGAGGGGATGCTACTAGGGCCGGGAAAACAGGATTCCATGTTTTTTTCTCGATTAATCTTGGTATCCCTCCTCTTAAAACTTTTGACAATTCATCAGGATTGTTTTGGCTATTTCCTATTTCACCCATACCATGTAAAAAGACAATCAGCGGATATTCCGAACCGCTGTCATATCCTCCCGGCAAATAGATGTAGTGACCATAAATGTTTTTTTCAGGTAGCAAATGTTCGGCAACATGCTCACCTCCGGTATCAGGAGGAAGGGAGGAAAGGCTTCCGTTTTTCTTGCCAATTTCTTCTTCTGAACAAGAATAGAATGCGATTAACAAAGGAGCAGCAATAAAAATAAAAGGCAACTTAAAAAATAATTTCATAGTAGCTGGTTTAATTCCAGCCCAAAATAGATTTTTAAAGAATTGGTTTCTTTGAGGAATTTATTCGAAACTTACCTGCGTTTGAATTTTAACAATTGCAAAATATTATATTATTTATTCGTAAAATTATATATAGCGAAAGAGGTCAAGAAGAAAAAAGTTATAATCAGCCGACTATAACAAAATAGCCGCAGGTCTTTTCTGCGACTATTTGTTACAATTTTGTCAAATTAAAATTAATGCTTGATCTGTAATTTTATTGATTGAATTGTGGAGGTAGATTTTCCCGCTATACTTAGGAAAAGAAGCCCATCATTAAAATTGGATGTCTTTAGGGTTATAATATTTTCACCTTTGACCAGGTTGACTTCTTTATCGCCTAGATTTTGGAACATCATATTCCTGATACTAACCTTTACTGTTTCAGCTTTTTCAGCATGATAAATTATCCTGACTTCATCATTTGCTGGATTTGGGAAAGCGGAAACAATAGCATTGCTAGTCTCTTCAATGTCATCTGCATAATCAATTCTTGCTCCTGTTCTAAGTGTCCTTACAGTAATTGAATTACTGGCTTCAGAAAGATTACCGGAAGCATCTTTGGCTCTTACTGAAAATTTATACCCCTTATTACTTGCCAGACCGGTTACTGTAAAGTTTGTTTCGCTTGTTGTTCCTGAAAGTGTTGACCCATTATAGACATTGTATCCTACCACGCCAATATTATCAGTAGAAGGGTTCCAGGTTAAAGTTACCGTCGTGTTGGTTTTATCTGTAGAAACCAGATTCGTAGGAGCTGTAGGTGGAGTTGTATCCCCGCCTGCTCCTGCTGTTTTAAATTCCAGCCAGTTTAGGTTATAGCCTCCAATGCTTGTAAATAATCTCAATCGACTCGTTCCGGAAGGAAGCACAAAAGGTTCGGATGTAACTGTTGTCCAATTTTGCCACCCACCTGTTACAGGAATATTTGTCGTATTTAAAACAGTACCATTTACATCTTTCACCTGAACCTGACCTGGAGAACTAAGGCAAGCCGTCCTATAAGAAATCGTAAAACTCCCTTCAGTGGAAGCTCCTACCACATATTCCATATAATCTCCGGTATCAATCCAGCCTACATTTAAACCTCCTCCTTCATCCGTTGTGGCTTCAGTTTGAACGCCAAACTGCAAATCATAATCTTCAGCTTCAATTTTCGAAGGAATATTGACGACCACAACCTGAGTGGTACTAAAAGTTCCGCTTGCAAATTCAGAAAGATTACCGGCATGGTCACGAGCCCTGACTTTTATCGAATAGGTTGTCAAAGGGGTGAGGCCAGATAGGGTATAATTCGGAAAAATGGTTGTTGCGACCAAAGTATTCCCATTGTACACCTCATATTCCTTTACACTGTAATTGTCTCTTGAAGCCGTCCACGAAAGACTTAAGTTGGATGATCCGGATTTTGCAGTCAGCTCCGTCGGAGTTGTAGGAACCTGTGTATCGACAGGAGCATTATAATTGTAAACCCTCACATAGTCGACTGTCATTCTTACAGGGAACATTCTGTCGTCCACTCCACGGATTCCGCCCCAATCCCCTCCGATGGCAATATTTAAAATAAGATGGAACCGTTGATCAAAAGGCCATGCAGTCCAGCTTGTGTTTTCATTATGGGATGTAAAATACAGCACACCATCAACAAACATATCAATTTTACTTGGAGACCATTCCATGGCATATACATGAGGATTTACTGAACAATCCGGCACTTCTATAGTGGCGGTTTTTTGATTGTTATTTACCCAATAATAATCAAGAGAATGAGTAGAAGCATGAACCACTCCCTGATCGTAGCCCACATGTTCCATTATATCAATTTCCCCACTATTGGGCCAGCCACCATATACCCAATCGGTTGGCAACATCCATATGGCAGGCCAGGTACCTCTTCCCGAAGGTAAAATTGCCTTTACCTCCACCCTGCCATACAGCCAATCTCCTTTTTCCCTGGTGACTAATCGGGCAGAGGAGTATTCGTACCCATTATAATTGTCTCTTCTGGCTTCTATAATCAGGTTGCCATTTTCAACCCGGGCATTTTCCAGCCGGTTTTCAGTATAATTCTGTAACTCATTATTTACCGTTCCGGGAGGCATTACATCGTATCCCCATTTCGAGCTGTCGGGCAATCCTGAATAATCAAATTCATCATACCAGACAAGGCTTTGAGAGAAAACAGTATAAGAACAGAGCATTAATAAAATGAGCAGAGAGAAATTTCTCCTTGATAGAAATGTTTTCATAAGAATTAAGGGTTAAGTTGGACATAAAAGACTAAAAAGAATATTAGTTTGTATCAGATAACCTGATGCAGTAATAATGGAGTTGTACGAAATAGGCAGAAAAAAAAGTAAATTTTTATCGCACAAAATCAAATAGATGAGTAGTAATTTGCTTATAGGTAAAAGTAACTGAACGGGAGATGAAGCAAAAAAATCGTTTCCCTTATGTTGCTTTTCTTATAAGCTTTTTTGTACTTTCGTCCCGCTTTTTACCTTCTAATAAATAGATGATCAGACTTACTGAATTGCTCCTGGTTCTTTTTGTTGCCTTCTCCCTACTGTCTTGTAAGTCAGAGGAAGAATTAAAACAAAAAGAATCCCTTAATATAAGTTTTGCTGTTGCGGAACTGAGTGCTTGGGTGGATGAAAGCCTCGTTCGAGTTTACCCAAACCCTTTTATGAATTCAGTAAGAATTGCTATCCATACTTCCAGTCCGTCGGATATAACTGTGTTAATTACAGATGAAACGGGGAAATACAGAAAATTTATCCATGAAAATCAATCAAATGTAGAAGTCATGGTAGATTTCCCAAAAGCTGAAGCAGGAATGTATTTAGCGGAGGTTTTGGTAAACAACAAACTTCAAAAGTTCAATTTATTTAAGATTAAGTAATCTTATTAGATCAATATTCATCCTTATCTGCTTAGCACCTCAATGAGAATTCTACGTCTAACTTTTGTATTCTGCTTTCTTTTAGTTTCTACCGGTTTCGCCCAAAAAATTTCATTTGGAATTACAGACGGAGGAAATATAAATTATACCTCAGTAAAAAGTGATAAAGAATTGACAACAAGAGTGGCTTATCTTCCTTTGCCAAGTTATTCCTTAGGAATTGTTGCTGCAAAAGACATTTCACCAAAAGTAAATGCCCGGGTAGGAATTCTTTGGGACAGAAGGAGAGATTTAGATCAAACGAATATAGAATATACGGATGATTCTGCGAATCCTATGGGAACAATTCCCGACCGTACCAATATTAATCAATATGTAAAGACGGAGCTAAACCTGGCTTATAAGATCAAGGGAAACTTTGCAATTGGTTCGGGGCTAAATTTTTACACATTGGTTTATTCTAAAACGAAAATCCGGGATTTTAGAATTGGAAACCAGTATAAAAATTACCATTACCGAACCTTTAATTTCGATATTCCTGTTTTCGTATCTTATTCATTCTATAAGTTCAACACGAGATTGATATTTGATAAAGGCATAATAAGCCGCATAAAGGACAAGTCTGGCAATATCAGAGAATACGAGAATACTTTGACCTTTCAGTTCACTTATTTTATTATTGGAAAACCTTGAGATTCGACTGACTATTAAAAAGTTAAGAACTCAGTTTAATACTTCAAATTTTTCTCTGTAACGATTTAATATTTTCTTGTCCGCCTCAAAATCTGTAATTAATGTGTCAACCATTGAAAGAGGTGCAAAAGGAAAATATTTCTCCTTCTCAAGTTTTGAAGAGTCACATAAAAGAAAAACTTTTTGTGCGCTTTTTGCCATACTTAAAGCAATGCTGGCTTCCTTCTCGCTATTGGCGCTTAACCCTGTGGAAAGAGATATTCCATCTACACCTATAAAAGCTTTGGTCGCCTTATATCTGGCAATATGTTCTTTAGCAATTTCACCATGAACTGCTTGCCTTTCAGCATCCACTTCTCCACCGATTAAATTTATGCTTACCTGTGAATTAATAAGTTCGTATAGTACAGGCAGGGAATTGGTAATCACTTTAATCTTTTTCTCCTTTATAAAAGGACATAACCTAAACAAAGTACTTCCGCAGTCAAGAAAAATGACATCACCATCCACAATCTGCCTTGCAGCGATTTCACATATATGATCTTTTCGATCAGCATTTAAACTTGCCTTATGAATAAAGGTAAAAGGATCTTTAGAAAGGGCTATTTTCATTGCGCCTCCGTGGGTACGATAAATTAAACCTTTATCAGACAAGAGAGCGAGATCTCGTCTTACCGTTATTTCGGAAGTCTCTAAAATTTCTGAGAGTTCTTTGACCTCTACTGTCCCCTTCTTTTCAACAACGTCAAGAATTATTTGTTTTCTCTGTTGGAAATTCATTTTATTGTTGTTTACTTTGATCAAAAATAGTCATTAATGATCAATTTCAATCACATTGTAATTGTTTTAAAATTATGAATCCAAAAATCCGAATCCAAAGAGAAGAAATTTTATCAAACAACTGGTACATTTTAAAGAAGTTTACCTTCGACTATCAAAAAAAGAATGGGGAATGGACAACACAAAACAGAGAAGCTTATGACAGAGGAAACGGCGCTACGATACTGCTTTACAACAAGGAACAAGGCAAAGTAATTTTAACAAAGCAATTCCGATTGCCCACTTATGTAAATGGAAATACTTCAGGAATGTTAATAGAATCGTGTGCAGGACTGTTGGATCAGGATAGCCCGGAGGAAGCCATAATCAGGGAAACGGAAGAGGAAACAGGATTTCAGATTACCTCACCAGAAAAGGTATTCGAAGCCTATATGAGTCCTGGATCCGTTACAGAAAAGTTATTCTTTTATATAGCAGAATATCACAAAGATATGAACAGAAACAACGGCGGAGGAGTGGATGAAGAGGAAATCGAAGTTTTGGAACTTCCATTCAATGAAGCAATGTCAATGGTAAAATCTGGAGAAATAATGGACGGAAAAACCATTATCCTGCTTCAATATTTAAAGATAAACAACTTGTTATAAGGCAACTGGATTCTGATAAAAGGAAAAAAATAATTTGTAAGCTTGTGACATAATCATAATCAATTAGTAACAGGGATCTGAAAGAAAAAAACAACACGTTGTATATTTTTGCCAGTATAATTTCATCCCTGGGGCATCCACTTTTAACAAGCGCAATATTCATACTCTTTATCACCTTTTATCTTTATGATTTACAAAAGGCGCTACTGCTTTCCATGCTTATTATAGGCGGATTAATTGTTCCTGTCACAGGTTGGAATTACTTAAAAACAATAAGGGGCGATTATACAAACTTTGATGTTTCTGAAAGGAAGAATAGAAATTCAATGTATCTCCTGATCAGCGGATTAATGATCATTTTGATTGTTGTATTGTTCGTTACAAAACAATCCGATTCGCTAATGACAGGTATGTTCTTTGCGCTGGGTTTAATTCTTATTTCCTTTATTGCTAATTTATTTATTAAAGTATCGCTTCACACTTCTTTATCTTTTTTTCTTTCTTTTGCTACTTTAACAATAAGTGTCGGATCCGGGATTGCGATGATAATTATAACGATGATAATTGCAGCCTCAAGATTGATATTAAAAAGGCACACCCTGTCTGAAGTAGTAACGGGAGGAATAATTGGAATAGCTACAGGTGGAGGCTTGTGGTATTACTTTGAAGAAATTAATTAAAAAGGAATAAAAAAAAATACATTAAAAGGTAATTACGAAATGTTTTCACCTTTTAATGTAAGCCGGTAATTCTGACAATTATTCTGCAGTGATTACCGATTATGCAGCTATTCTGAATTTCTTAATGTCCTCAATAGGGCCAAACTGCTTGGTTTGAACTGTTTTTTTACCTTTTTTCAACATTACCACAGTTGGCGCAATTTTATTTTTCATTGTCATTTCTACTACCTTATAATAGAAATCTTTGGCTTCTTTAGACGCCCCCCTTGCAAAAGCATGAACGGTTACATTCTCCTGAACAGGCATTCCGGGAATAACATGGTACATGGTAAATGTAACACGATAGACCGGTTTAAATGAATTGATCACCTTTTTACAGACAGAAGCAATGGCTTGATACGTGCCAACAATTATTGAGACAATACCATTTATAACAAATTTGATAGCATTGAATATGGCTTTAAACAAACCAAAAACCGCATTAAATATACCAAGTACAATTTTTGTTAAGGCATCTATTAATCCCTTAAATGCATTAGTTATTTTTCTTAACATCTTCATATTTATTTTAAAATTATTCAAGCAATATAAATGGTGCAACTGCTCGAAACAATTCATAAATTATAAAAAACATACAAACATTTATTAAAATCTTTATAAGGATTTTTTTCAAAATAATCGTCGCATTGTGGATGGATGCAGAAGTTATTTTTTCAGGTCTTAAAAAAGGAAAATTTTTTATTATTTTTTTAAAAAGAAAGGTTACCACGATATTTTTTGTACATAAAGATTTAGTACCAAGAAAATTTAGGGACTCATTTTTTAGTAAAGACATAAGGTTTTTCTTATGTCTTTTTTTATTGAACCGGTAAAAGCAGACCTCCCCAAAGGATAGTCTTTAAAAAAATAAATAGTTTTTAGATTATTCTACCCCATCAAATACTCCTTCAGTAATTGTTATTACATCGGTTTCGTCGATGACATTTTCAGCAGTTCCTTCAAAAGTCCCTTCTACGTATTTACTTTTTCCAACTTCATGGATTTTCTTAATCGTTACCGTTAAACTTTTCTCAACATAAGTTTTTCCTTCTCCATTATCGAACTGTAGTCCTCCGCCTTTTGTACCCGGCACATTATAGGTTCCAGGGCCGGTAATTTCTCTTCCTGTTGTAATCTGAAAAAAGGCTCCATTCTCCGTTCTTCCTGAAATTATTATACCATCTCCTGAATCATTAAGGAAAGCCGCTGAAGCAGTCACATTTTTAGTGGCTTCCCATAGCTCACCGTTTATTTTCATTTTAAGGATTTTTTCTCCTCCCCCTGACTGAGGACTTCCATCATCACTTTTATTGCATCCTGAAAATAGTAGGATTACAACAGAAAGAGCAAGGGATAAAATTGCGTTGATTTTCATAGTATTAGCAGTAAATATTTATTACAAAAAAATCTTTTTTCCTATCTGATAACGAGCAAGACTAATAAATCTACAACTGTGCCTTTGCTATGCCTCCAAAGCCAGACTTCCGTCCGTCCTTAAAGATCACATTGATGGTATATTCATAAGTATTCCCCTTTCTCACATCCTTATCATCAAAAATAAGGTTTCCGGAGTCGATACTCTTATAAGAAACAAAGTTGGATCCATTGACTGCCCGATAAATAACAAAGCGATATTCTCCTTTCACAGGATATTCCCAATTAATTTTTATTAACCCCTTTTCCATATCCGGTTTTGCCACGACTTGATTTACCAAAGGTTTTGCCTTTAAATCTAAATATTTAAGTTTTATGGGAAGTGATCTTTTGGATCTTAATTTGTCTTCATCCTCAGCGATCAGACTGTAAGAATAGAATTTCCCTGACTCCACCTTTGTATCCATATAGGATGTCTTTTTATCTTTTACACCAAAACTCACAAGTTCAGCCCAGTCTCCTTTTTCTTCTTTTCTATATAAGATTGTTCTGGCCAGGTCTTCACTAGAGCTCGGCATCCAACTGACATTAATCCCTTCATTGGTAACCTTATATTTATCAAAAATAGCAGGTGAAGGAGGAACAATATCCGGTTTTTTTAACTCTAACATTTCAGAGAAACCAGAGTAATTGTGACTAAGATCAATGGCAACCACCCTATAATAAATCTTTTTAGTTAAAGTCTTGATGGTAATGGTATCTGTAAAAACCGTATCCTGGATCGGTCCATTGGTTAACTGAGAAAACTGATGGTCTTTTTGATTTGAAAAATAAACCTGATAGCCAAGTATGTCTTTTTCTGGCCCTAACCTCCAGCTTACTTTCACTACTCCGGTGGTATCAATTTTCCCCTGTAAATATGTAGGCGCTGCAGGTGGGATACTGTCCACCATTAAGGCGTATTTTGCAAGTGAAAGGTTTGCATTGCCTGCTGTATCTACCGCTGCTACTATATAGTAATTGCTTCTTTCCTCGCTGGCATTGTTGTCTATAAATTCTCTTGATTTTGATGGTAACAATTCGGTTACCAAAGGAGTAAATTGTTCTGCCGGATTATTTCCTCTTCCTATTAAAAATCCTTTCAGATCCTTCACATCCTTTGGATAATCCCAAGTAATTTTCACTTTAGAGCCACCAATTGCCACAGTTTTTAAATTTCCTGGCACGGGAGGAGGCGTCGTGTCTCTGCCCATTACAGAAACCGGGTCTGAAGGAGGCGCTAATTCACCAAAAGCGGTGATACCAATTACCCGGTATTTATAGGTTTTATAATTCTTGGGAATGGAATCGCTATAAATTATATAATCTATGGAACGAGGATTTTTTTCATCCACAGGATTAATAAATGGTACTTTATTTAACTTCTTAAAGCTGGTTCCACCGTCCTCTGATCTTTCAATCCAATAAGCTGAAAATACTTTTGAATGCAGTTCTCTGTCCCAGTAAATCTCAATCAGGTTTTGGAGTTCTTTGGTGTCTGAAATAGAAGCTTTGGGAAGGATCTCAGGTTTTTCCGTATCAACTACAATAAATCCCGGGATCAGCTTGTATTTTGTAGTATCCACCGGACTAGTAATCCTGTAGATATAGACCTTGTTTTTCTCGATGCTTTTATCTGTAAATCTCAACCCGAGAGCAGTCGCAGTTTCTGAAGAAATATCGGCGGCAAGCATAGAAAAGGAGTACCTGGACATGTAGTCATCGGCTTTGTCTATAAAACCTGTGGAGGGAACAAAGCTTTTTCCATATAAAGCCTGTGCCGCTATTTTCGCGTAATTATTGCTGTTTTTTTCTCCGGCAATGGTTTCCCATTTTTCCAAGGGCCAGGGTTTTATGGGCTCCGAATTTAGATTTTTAAAAGTAGCCGGATCAAATTCGCCATTAACATCTAGTGTGGTTCTGGAAATAATATAACCAGCTTTGTTGGCATTGGTCCATCCACCAGGCGTTCCAGGCGCCCATCTCAAAACAATACTGTCACCATAATATCGAGCCAACAAATTTATTTCAGTTTGGTAAGCTACATCAGCTTTTATGGTGTCTGCAAGCGTTGTAGATGCGCTTTGATTTGTTTTCCCTTTTGGCTTTTGCGCCAAAGAAACAAGGGAAAAAAAGATCAGGACTAGTGTTAGGATTTTATTCATTTTATAAGCTTGGATTTTGGAATCTTGTTGGCTTCAACCACCCCTAAATCCCCTCCTTGAAAAAGGAGGGGACTTGGCGATCTACTATTTCATTGAAATATTTATTTTTCTTTCTGTTTAATGTTTTAATTCTTCTTCTTGTTTTTTTAAAAAACAATATTTTAAAAACCTTTCCAACTTGCCTTCCCCTCCTTCCTTCAAGGAGGGGTGTCCGCAGGACGGGGTGGTCAGAAAGCTAACTGCCGACAGCCAATAGCTCCACCTCAATATGTGAAAGTCTTATTCACCTTACTTCCCATAAAGTAATTATTATTTCCTACAGGGAAAACATATTGAAAATCTACTCCATATGTACCTCTGGTATATCTATAATTTAAGGCGCTTTCTCTTAAAATCCTGTTTGCTCCGTTGAAAATAGTTGTATGCCGCGTTCTTAAGGCATCCCTGATAGGGTATCCAATTCCCAATGGTCTAAAAGAAAGCGTTCGGCTGATATCCCTTTTCAATACCATGAAATCCCCCCATACGCTTGCGCTTGTGCCGTAGACCATTTCAAAGTTAGGAAGGTTAGCAATCGCATTATATCCTCCTGAATAACTTGCAAAGGAATAAGTACTTCTGGTTCCATTTAAAACTCCGTAAGCTGAATAAGAAACCGCGGCGGAATTATTCAAACTTGCAAATTTAGCAGTTCCCGCTGAAGTTGACTGCGTAGGCTGAGCCACTTGGGGATAAGCCGGATTTTTACGATATTCTCTTTCAACATCTCCCTGGTCAATACCATTTCCTAACCGGGATCTTGTTCCAACTGTAATGGTTTTATCCGGCGGAAGACCTTTTCGGTGAGTATTTAAAGCAGTGAAATAAACGGATCCAAATCCTTCTCTGACTAAAGCGGATTTATAATTTCTATGGAGATCATATAGTCTGGGTTTTGCCAAATTATTGTGATAGGCATATCGCCAGGGGTCTTTGAGATCAAGTAAAGGCTCCATTACTTTTACACCATTTTTAACTAATCCGAAAGCTTCGAATTCATCAAATGGTTCGTCTAACCTTGCTTTAAGCTCAAAAGCTTCCACAAAAAGCGCATTCTTATAGGTAGAAGTAAGGTCGATGGAAGCCACTTTCTGGCTCACCGTATTGTATTTACTTGTCTTGAAATAAAATTTATAAAGAAGCTTTTCACCAACTTCAACTGCTTCTCCAGGCAGGAGTATTTTCCCCGTGCTTCTTACGCTTACCGTACCTGCGTCCGGATCAAGCCCTAGCGCCTTTTTCGTGGTTATTGAACCGATATTAAATCTCTCAATTGCACTCGTCATACTTGGACTGATTGCAGATCTAACTAGCTTTCTTATGATCTGCACCGCGTACATCTTTTCATTATCAAGGACTGGCAATGGCAATTTAATTAGCCTTCCTGCAGAATAAGTTATAGGTAATTCTACATTTTCTCCTCCAGCAACAGGGATATAGCGTGCTAAATAACGATAAGTATTTTTACCTATGGTTGTCCTGAAAAGTCTGTCCACCGGATCCCTTAACTGCATCACCCCTTCATTGTTCCTGATTTCTCCTTTTAGGAAATAAGATTGATTTTCAACAGGATAAGTATACAAAACAATGTCTTGAGGAATGGAATCAGGTTCAGGGCCGGTTGTAAAGGTTATTGTCTTTTCATCTTTCCAATCAGATCGGTCTTCATTTTTGACTAATCTTCTTGGGCCGTCAGGGAAAAGCTCATAAGCCTTAACAACTATTGTCACTTCATAATCAGTTCTTCCCGCAAGCATTTCGTCTATTCTGAATCTTAATTCTGTATTGTTAGACTCCAAGGTATAACTGCCTCTCACGTTATTTCCACCTCTTTTCTTAAATATAAAACTGTCAACAAAAGGATAAAAAGTTCTTGTCACTTCGGTTCCGTCGGCCGCTGTAATAGGAAATTCCAAATTCTTGCCTACTGGAAGATTGAAGGAGACGGCAGGATTTGTAAAGCAGGTAGCATTTCTTTCACCATTATCAGGGAGGATATCCGCTATATAAGCCATGCCACTTAAAGGATTTGGGGTAACAAAAGTACATTTATCCCCGATTTCCATCTTGAAGTTACAGTTACCCTCCACCATACCTCCCAAAATAGAATATTGAAGTCCCGCCCTTCCCCTAAATCCTGAGGGATTAGGAAAATTTCCCTGCATCATAACCGCGGCAGCCATTTCAATAAAAGGAAACCGGCCCTTAATAAAGTACAGATCCACTCCGACGCCCATCTCTCCCCATAGGCCTGCATAAATCTGTCCCTGTGCGTACCATCCGTCTATTCCCTGAGGAGGAAGACCGGTTTCCACGCAAATAGCTCCGCCGGTATTCTTGGAAACGTTAATATCAAAACCCAGCATTGCTTCCAGACTTGCATAGAAGATCGCGAAATTCATTTCCGCTCCTAATTTCAATGAAGTTCCAAAGGCAAATCCTTCTCCCGTAAGCGCTTTAAGCTGGTCGACAGGATTCATTTCCCGGGTATTGAATCTGCTGACTGTTTCTCCCTCCCCCGCTATTCTTCCTCCTGATCCTCCTAAAACCGACATTATCCGATCCGGAAGAGGGGGTAAATTGGAAGGAATGCCATGGCCTACCATTAAATAAGAAGTAAGCTCTGCGTTAACAGGTCCTATTGAAGCGACTAAACCGCTTCTATTTTCAGGAGTACCCATGTAGAAGTGCCAGGTCTCGGAGTCTACATAAAACTCCGCGTCCACGAATTTATAACCCGTTCCCCTACCCTTCAGGAATTCTTCCACCTTAACAAATACTCCAAAATTTCCTGTAAACTTAGGTCCTTCAGCAGGTCTGTTATCAAACATGATGGCAACAGTTGCCCAAACTTTTGAATTTGTCCGGTCTGTTCGGGAAGCCATAAAATAACCTCCTCCTTCGACGCTTATAAAATTCAGTCCATAAGAACTGTTAAATTCTGCTGCTAAGGTCACGTCCATATTGAAGGTTTCATCCGTAGGATAAGTACCTAAAACAGCGGTGAATTTTAAGCCAAGGGCTGTATTGAAATTAGGGATATAGCGTACACTTGTCCTCGAGCCTCCTTCTCCTGCTGTAAGTGTCGCTTGCGGACTAGGCAACGTTGCAGGATCGAGGGTCATGTGATGATAGGCGCCGCCTCCAAAACCATATATAGCAAATCCTGAAAAGATCTGTATTCCTGGGAATGTAACCATACCGTCTACAAACCAATAGGAATAGTGTTCTGCCGTTCCATATCTTCCTGTGGCATCGGAGCCTATGGTACCAAAATACGCGGTCAAACTGCCGGAAATGTTCATGGGTAACTCAACAGTTATAGAACCTCTGGTACCATTACCATAAACAGGATCCGCTTTAAAAAACTCCAATTCCCCCCGTAGCCTTACCTCACTTATTTGTGCGTCTATTGCAATCCTGTCCACATCCACACCGCCAAATCCTACTACAAAATTGCTCCCAACCTTTTGGAAAGTGGCGAACACACCTATATGCGCCTCTGCGCCGATGG
>DASPJL010000131.1:0-10445 GCA_035628645.1 Cytophagales bacterium
CGAGAGCAGCTCGGATGTAAATGTGTTCTTTGACGATCTGAAAGTGACGCAGGTGGAAACACCAGTGAGGTCGCATACGGATTATTATCCCTTTGGATTGACCATTGCAGGACTAAGTGGGGAGAGTGCAGGGACGAATCCGAATAAATATCTGTATAACGGTATGGAGGGAGAAGATCTCTCACAGTTATATGAAACGCCTTTCAGAAACTATGATCCACAGTTGGGACGTTTTCATCAAACAGATCCAATGGCTGATTTTATCCCTGGAATTAATCCGTATAATTTTGCATTTAATAATCCAGCTACATATAATGATCCTGATGGATTATATCCAAGTAAGGTCAAGCAATTCATTTTGAAGGTAAGAACTACTGTTGAAAGGGCCTTCGGAGGAAGCGGTACCGTTAAATATAATGATAATGGTAGGACAGCCCAGTGGAATAAAGGTTTTGGTAGAGATAAAATTCCAGGAAATCCAAGTCCTAATCCAAAACCAAATTCAACGCCAAGTAATGACCCAAATAATCCAGTAGCGAAGGATTTAGGGATTAGTACTAAAATAAACCTTGGTGGCTCTCCTGCTCTTGATTTGGGAAGACCAACAATTGATAATCTTCCTTCACCACCAACATTTATCCCACCTTCAACAAAAGGTGTAACAATGGTGGATACAGATCCTGAAGATCGACGTTTTATGTATGAAATTCCTCCTTATGGAGGCCCGAAAGAATCCAGAATTGCATCTGGAAAAGATGTACTTTCTCAGATAGCGGATTATCTCATGGTAGTTAATGGTTCATCGGTAACAATTACAGGTGTGAATACACGTTTGCCTTCTGAGATACAATTTACGGGAAGTTATAAAGGACATAGTTTGGGAGGTTGGGAAGCTCAGGACGCAAGCACTACAACTTCAGTACTCAAAAATAGGGCTAATCTTATAAGAAAAGCATTGATGAATTTAGGGGCGCCGCCAGGTTCAATATATATTGCGCCTTCTTATCGATTCAATGCAGGAAACTCTTCAATAAACTTAAAAATCAAATAGTTTGTTTAAAGAAAAATAAATTGAAATGAGACTTATACTAACATTAATTTTTTTTGCATTTGTATGTATTGTAAAGGCTGAAGAGGTTAGTGTAAATTTTTATTCTCAACAATTAAGGTTTGTATATTCAAAAGATTTGCTGATAAAACACAGGATAAGACAGAAAGATAAGAATATACAGGCTTTTTATGATAAGTTTAATAAGAGTGATTACAGAAAACTTCTTTTACAGTTTAAGGAGTATAAAGATAGCTTTCAACTAAATGACTGGTTTTATTACAAGCTAATCCAGAAAACAGTTGATGTTATCTACTATAAAAAATCTTCTGATTACAGGGCTGCCGTAATTTGGTTTCTTTTATTGAAAGCGGGATATCATGCAAGATTGGTTTATGATTCAGAACTCTCTCTTTATGTTTATTCGCAAGATAAATTATATGAGTCCTATAGTTTTACTTATGATAAAAAAAAGTATTATAATCTTTCTTATTATGATAATATTACCCTAAAGAGATATAAAGAGGTTAAATTTTCTGCCATTAAAGGTATTAAAAATGGCAAACCATTTTCTTTTGATATAGGTAATATGCCTTCTTTAAATAAAGAACAAGTTATAGAGAGAGAGGTAACATTTGCTTATAAAGACCAATCCTATTCTTTTAACATCAAGATAAATAAGAGTGTAATTGATATAATGAAAGGATACCCAAAGATTGAAACTCAAAAGTACTTTGATATTCCTGTTTCAGACCCGCTTTATACTTCTTTAATTATTCCTTTAAAAGAACTTATAAAGGGAAAAGATGAATACGAAGCAGTTAAACTACTACTTAGCTTTGTAAGAACGACCGTCCGGTACAAAGATGATATGGAAGTTTACAGATCAGAAAAACCAATGATTCCCGAAGAAGTTCTATATTATCCTCATGGAGATTGTGAAGACAAATCTGCTTTATTTTTTTATCTGGTTAAAGAAATTATGAGGCTTCCTATGGTAGTTCTAGCCTATCCTAATCATGTGAATGTAGGAGTAGCTCTTGATAAGGCATATGGTAATCCGGTTGAATATAACGCTAAAAAATATAGCATTTGTGACGCATCCTTTGATACTGATAAAGAAAAGATAGGTGACAGTCCTATAAGAGATATTTACGAACCTAAGGTAATATATAGCTATGATCCTTGGAGTAAGACTGGAGAATAAGAAAAAAGAGAAAAAGAGGGCTATAAAACAGGGATAGTATCCTTTTGAATCACCTGTGAGGTCCCATACAGATTATTATCCATTCGGGCTTACCATTGCAGGCCTCTCAGACCAGTCAGCAGGCACAAATCCTAATAAATATCTGTATAATGGGAAGGAATTGCAGGATGAGGAGTTTGGAGGCATACCACTGGATTGGCTGGATTATGGGGCAAGGATGTATGATCCAACTTTAGGAAGATGGCATGTGGTAGATCCTATGGCTGAAAAAGCAAGAAGATGGTCGCCTTACAGATATGCCTTTAACAATCCCCTAAGATTTATTGATCCTGATGGAATGTTTGAATATTCCAATGGTTATCAAACATTGGATAGCAGATTCAGTACCGGTTCTATGACCTTTAGTGGCGCTTATGATACTGGTGGGGGTGGTAGTGGAGGTTCAATATCTCCTGAAGGAGCTTCATCATCGTCTAATTCAAATAACGCAGGATGGGATCAAGTTGGTGAGGCAATGAGTAACGATATTGCTAACAGTACAGCAAGGTCTGAAAAAATACTAAATGGAACGGGTAATACATTGTGTGGATTAGTGGGTACCTTTGCTTCAATATTTTATATGACAGAAACGGTAGGTATAGGATCAGCATTCGGAGGGTCCGCAGCATTAACACTTTCTCTCGGAGAGGTTGGATTGGGAGTTACTCAAATTTTAGACGGAATGTCAAATACTAATGCTCCATCTTACTTACAAAACTCTGGAAGTATACCAGGCTTTATGGCTAATGGTTCAAATTTAAATCCAAATACAGCTAATTTAATAGATGGAATGGGACAGGCTTTACCAGGAGCACTTACAGGAGGAAATTTAAGTTCAATAATTCAAGGTCCATCGACAATTCTTTCCTCCGGCAGTCTTTTACAGGGCGCTTATAATACTGTTAATACTGTAGATGCTGTTCTCGACTACTCTTCCCTAGCAAATGCAGCTTATAATAGTGCCTCTTCTCTTTTTATAAGTAATTCAAGTAATAATAGTAATGTTACCTCTAGCTATAGTGCTTCAAACCCTAGACAAGTTGTTTGGGGAGAAAAGCTGCCTAGTAGTCAAGCAAAACAGTTAGTAAATTTTATTCAAGGTTTAAAATAACAATGGAGAAGATAATGATTTTTAAAATGAACTACTTAAGATGGTTCTTTTATTTATTGTTAATTAATCTTTTCATTATAGTTGTTTTGTTTATTATAACTATAAAAGTGAATGTAGGTTTATTAATAATTTTTGTGGTAAATGTATATTATTTCACGACCGTAATTACAAGTAAAAATCCCTTTTCTATAATTATTGACAAAGAAGAAAGGATACTTAAAATCGAATTTATAAGTTTAAAGAATAAGGTAGAGCAATATTCTTTAAACGAATTGCAGTGTAGCTATAAAACCGAAACGGGTGCGAGAGGTTTAAAAAGAAAGGTTTTTCGCTTATTTTATAATAATCAATGTATACTAGAATTACTTCCACACTTTAATGGATGGTCAAATTCTTCATTACAACTTTTGTATACAGAGATAATTTATGAGAAAGTTAAAAGTGTTTAAAAGCTTGAAATACTCCCCAAGCAATTAAACCTATTCCCCCCAGAAGTAAAAATAGATTATTCTGTTTAATAATCTTATCTTCTTTGTCCTTAGAAAAAGGTCGATAAATTCTAAATTTTATAAGCAAGAATATTGTTCCTAAAACTATATTAAACAATGCAAACAATACTTCGAAATCTACTTTTATATCTGACATAATATCTTTTTTTCCTTGTTGGTGTTCATAGTCTCCATATGGCCCTAATGGTCAGTTTAGAACAATCAATGTAAATTATAATATGCAATTTACCAATATCTATAAAGCAAAGTAATGAGAATTAATTTTAGTAAACTGTTTCTGATAAGCTGTCTGTTGACAGCTTGTGGGCAAGGAAAATCCTCTATAAATATTAGTGAAATGCAAGGGACGTATTTATTTGTCTATCCTTCGGGAGAGGCAGAAGTTGTTATTATTAATCCGGATTCTACTTACAAAAAGGATATTTATAGGACTTATGATGAGTTTCAAAAAAAATTACCCAGCTAGTCCGAGTTAGAAAAAACAAAAGTTATAAAGAGCGGCATATAAAAAAAGCTGGTGCGAGGCTGTGCCTCGTACCTCCATTTCTTTCGATAAAGTCAGCAAATACAACGGCCTCCATTTCTTCTATCAAAGATGACCCATCAATATATTTTTATAAAAAACAAAAAAGCTTATATATTGCTAAATGAGCAGAAAACATAAGTTTCTAAATAAGTAAAACTTATATTTTGTCGAATTTGGTTTTGTATTGGAAGTACATAATTGGAAATATAGTAGTACAATAGATTATAGTGGAGAAAAGGGATTGATAGAAATAGATTTTGTTTAATGTTTTTTTGAGTATTGAGTTTATTTGCATTCCTGGCATTATTGCAAGAGATGGAGGTACGAGGCACAGCCTCGCACCAGCTTTTTTATATGCTCGGACTCAATGTCATTAAGTTAAGGTTTTTATAAAAATTTCATTAACTTTTGTGAAGTTTATGCTTGTAAATGAAGGGTTTGGGGGTAGTTTTCTATCGTTGATTTTGAATTTAGATTTTGTGCTGACTTATCCACCCCTTTTTGTGAGTAACTAATTGTATTTCAGTTATTAACTTTGTGTTTTAATTCTGATTTTGTTGAAAAACATAATCAGTGAAGAAAACAAATTTATCATTATTTGCTAAAATACAGGAACAAATAAAATCAGATGCTTTAAAAGAAGCTTTTAGAATTAACCCCAAAAACTTTACAAGAAATAGAAAGATGCCTTTTGATAAAGTAGTTTTATTTATGCTAAACTTAGCCAGAAAGAGCCTTCAATTAGAACTAATCAGTTTTTTAAAACTTTTTGGCAGAGGATCAACAGTAAGCAATAGTGCTTATAATCAGAATAGAATGAAAATAAAGCCTGAATTATTTAAGCATATTTCAGAAGAATTGAATAAAGAGTTTTATTCAGACAATGAAGAAAGAATAAAGCTGTGGAGGGGATTTAGAGTGCTGGCAACAGATGGTTCTTTAATTACCATGCCAATAACCGATGAGTTAAAAAAGAAATATGGAGTAACCAGGAATCAACATTCAACAGAACTGGTAATGGGACGATGTTCTATTCTGTATGATCTTATAAATAAAATGGTAATAAATGGAGAGCTGGCGGCTAAATCAACCGGAGAAAGAATATTGGCAATAAAACATTTAGAATATTGTAGTTCAAGTGATTTAATCATTTATGACCGAGGCTATCCTTCCTTTGAGTTTATTGATCATCATAATAAAAAAGGGATAAATTTTATTATAAGATGTAAGCTTAGTTTTAGCAACGATGTAGAAAGCTTTGTAAAGTCAGAAAAAACAAGCAGTATAATAAAACTTAAGCCAGGCAAGAATACAGATATCAAAGGGAAAGGTTTTTCAAGGAAAGATTTTATAGAAGTAAGGCTGATAAAAGTAGTATTGGATTCAGGAGAAACAGAAGTATTAATAACTTCACTGATTGATGAATCGCTTTATCCTACGGAGATTTTCAAGGAATTATATTTTAAGAGATGGGGTATAGAAACATATTATGATCAATTAAAAAATGTAATTCAGGTAGAAAAGTTTACCGGATATACTGATCTTTTAATTCAACAAGACTTTTATTGTGCCTTATTAATGAGCAACATTCAATCCCTGTTAATTAATGAACTGGAAGAACAGGTTATAGATTTATATAAAGGTCGAAAGTATGAGTATAAGATTAATACAAATCTTTCCTTTGGTTTAATGAAAGACAGGATGGTAGATATATTAATAAATGAAAAGCCAGAAAATTTAGTAGAAGAATTAAAAGGTCTTTTACTAGCCAATGTAGTACCTATTAGACCTGGCAGAAAGAACAAAAGAGAGGTGGGAAAATTTAGAAACAGACAAAAACCCATCTTTCTTAAAAATCATAAAAATGCGCTCTGAGCTTAACTTAATGACATTGTGCTCGGACTAGCGGGGGAGTTGCGGACTACCATGCAAATAAAGCTGGCCCTGGAGGCATTGTGCTAATAAAACAAGTACCTATTTCGCAGCTTATTCCTAGCCCTGATCATTATAGCGAGTTAGAAGTATTAATGAAAGGTATTGTAACTGGTGCCATGCCCACTGCCCCTTTAGGACCTGGAACCCCATCGGCGTTTTAAAATAGAAAAAAATGGATGCAATAGAAGATTTAAACAATCTACTTAAATTATTAAAAGCTAACCCAGGTTTAAAATTTTCAAGACAAATTTTAAATGAAGTGGAAGAAGGAGAGATATATTATGTTCCCTCTTTGAAATTGAAAACTGTTGAAATTTTAAGCCTACTCGAAACTCGAAAAGGGGTTCAGGAAGAAGTAATGAAAAAGGAGACAGTATTTAATTATAGCGATGTTCTGTCAGGGTTACAAAAGGAAATTATGCCTGAAGTATTTAATTGTACTCTAACAACAAGAACATCCACCTATATAATTTATGTTTCTTGGAATAAAAATAGAATAATTGGGATATTAAACTCAACTAATACTACACTCGAAAAGTCTAAGGAATTGTATAACGTTTATAATGCGAAGGGATTAGAAGTTAGAGGGATTTTCTATAAGAAAAATTTTATGTAGTAAGCCTAGCTGTGCGAGATATTGGGGATGGCATCACCTGCTAGTCCCAGTATAAGAGTGCCCTCAACAAAACCAGCCCAGGCAGGAGCGTATGAATATAAGTACTTCCTCAAGGATCACCTGGGAAATACAAGGCTTGTGATAAATTCCGCCGCTCCTAACAGGTATGAATACCTTGCCACCATGGAAAGCGAGAATGCTACCCAGGAGGAAAAAGAATTTAAAAATATCATTGAAACAAGGCAACTGGATGCGGCATATAACCACACCTCAGGAGGTAATGAATCGGCAAGGCTTAATGCCGCGCTGGGGAGAGTAGTAGGACCCGCCATCACTTTAAATGTATCACCGGGAGATACGGTAAAGATGGAAGTGTTTGCAAAATACAGCAATACGGGAAGCAACTACACAAGTGTAATAGACAATGTAGCCTCAGCAGTAGCCTATACTTTAGGAACGGTAGAAGCACAGAAGCAACTGGTAGGCAATGCATTTGCAGGAATACCGAGACTTGCATTTTCCAGATCAAACACCGCACCGAGGGCTTATTTGAATTACATTTTCTTTGATAAGTCAATGAAATTTGTAGAGGCAAAGTCAGGATTTAAACAAATTACAGGAGCAGCAGCGACCACATTTGAGAAGCTTGATTTAGAAACAGTAATAGAAAAAGAAGGATATTTATATATTTACGTAGCAAACGAGAGCAGCTCGGATGTAAACGTGTTCTTTGACGATCTGAAAGTAACCCAGGTGGAGTCACCTGTGAGGTCTCATACGGATTATTATCCATTTGGATTGGTTATAAGTGGGTTGAGTGGAGAGAGTGCAGGGACAAATCCTAATAAGTATCTCTATAATGGCAAGGAATTACAGGATGAGGAGTTTGGGGGCATACCATTAGATTGGCTGGACTATGGGGCGAGGATGTATGATTCTGCTTTGGGAAGATGGCATGTTGTTGATCCTCTTGCTGAGAAAATGAGAAGGTGGTCTCCTTATACTTACGCCTTTAACAACCCTATTAGGTTTATTGATCCTGATGGAATGGCACCAAAATGCGACAATTGCGATTACAGGACAACTACTACAACTATTAGTACACGTAATGCCACCGAAAAGGTAAATGGAGAAGAATTGGCTGTAACAAAAGTTGAAGAAAGTTCAACGACAACTTCTGTTCCCTCCGTTGTTGAGGAAATATTATAGAAGGATCGAATAAATCTTCGACAGTCCCAGGTGTAGTAAAAGATGGAAAAATAGAGTTGGCAAACGGCACATCGACGGCATTAAATAATGACTTCAACAAAACTATTGAAAAAGCACAAAATTTTGAAAGAAAGGAACATGGCTCTTTCGCAACCAACGAGGCAGAAAAATCACAGAAAACAGCGCAAGCATTAGGAACTGCGACAGGTTTTGCAGGGTTTATTAAACAAATTGGCACGACCACAAACGTGATTGGAGTAGCATTGGGTTTTACCCCTTCTATTCAAGAGTTAGCAAAAAAAGGAGTTGAACTTAGTAGCACACAAACAAGAACAGTATTGGGAAAAACACAAAAAGTTAAATAAAAATGAAAGTAAGATTTGATCGTGTTTGTTGTATAATTATTATTTCAATGTTTTTATCATGTGAAAAAAAAAATGAAAAAGAAGGCCTAAAAAACATTTTCAATCCTAATCTTGATGTTACAGTAAATTCACTGATAGGCGATGGATACAACAAAGTAGATTCATTGCATATACTAGGGAAAACATTTGAAGATGCTACAATAAATTACTTTTTTTTAAATGATAACGATCCTGTTTATTCCAGAGTGGTTTATGTTTGGAATATGGGGGATAGCCTGGAAATTGCAGAGTGGATAAAAAGTAAAGGTGGAATTATTTATTCAGACTGGCAAAAAGGTAGTGAAAACACACGAAGATTTTTTATTAAAGGTGTAAAAAGCGGATTGATTTTTAGAGCCTTTCATAGAAAAAAAATGTTAATAATTGATTTTGATTTCCCTGATTTCAAAAATCATAAAAGAAGCTTAAGAAGAAAGATTGATGAAAATGGGGTTTCAATTTCTGGAATAGACAATAATGGGAAAGAAGTCCTTTTGAATGATCCCTACTAGCTCTAGCTGTTGCTAGTTTGTGGCTGTTCCCCCCCACCTGGCGCAAGTCTTCCTTCAGACTTGTGCTTTTTAATGAAAAGCAGAGTCTGTGACTCGCTGAATATCCAGTAAGTTTAATTTTTAGAGAAAAATTTTAATTTTGTACGCCAATGAGTGTCAAGTACAAAATTAGAAACCAAGAAGCCGCTTACTTTATCACCCTACCACCGTGACTTGTGCCCCCACCATAGCCGTCAACCTAAGGAAAAAGTCATAGGAAAACAAACTAAAATTAGTTTTAAACAGGAAAATCAAGAATTTTTCTAAATATGTGAACAGATTTGTATTAGCAGAACATTTGGAATCTGTTGCCAGGGAAACAGGATTCAAGCAACGAAATTCTATTATTAGCCCAGAATCCTTTTTAAACACTTTATTCTTTTCCAACGCTCAAAGCTGTCCTACCTTAAGTGAATATAGCATAGATTTTGAGAATAACATCTCCCCGCTAGTCCGAGGTGTGCCGAGAATGAAAAGTAGCACATAAAACAGACTTTTCAATGCTATAAAAGAGATGGAGGCAGGCCCCCCGCTAGTCCGAGCAAAACATCAAAGAACAAAAAGCTTTTAAGAGCGATATATAAAAAAAGCTGGTGCGAGGCTGTGCCTCGTACCTCCATCTCTTTCGATAAAGTCAGCAAATGCAACGCCCTGCATTTTCTTCTATCCAAGTATGATTCGTCTTCTGACACTCCTTACAGGTATGAATATCTTGCCACCATGGAAAGCGAGAATGCTACCCAGGAGGAAAAAGAATTTAAAAACATCAGTGAAGCAAGACAGCCGGACGCGGCATACAACCATACCGCAGGAGGCAATGAATCGGCAAGGCTTAATGCAGCAAAGGGGAGAGTAGTAGGACCGGCAATTACTTTAAATGTATCACCGGGAGATACTATAAAGATGGAAGTGTTTGCAAAATACAGCAATACTGGAAGCAACTACACAAGCGTAATAGACAATGTAGCCTCAGCGGTAGCAGGAGCTTATACGGCAGGAATGATAGAAGCACAGAAACAACTCGTAAGCAATGCTTTTGCAGGAATACCAAGACTTGCTTTTTCGAGTTCAAACACAGCACCGAGGGCATACCTGAATTATATCTTCTTTGATAAGTCGATGAAGTATGTTCAATCCTATTCCAATGCACAACAGATAACAACGGCAGCAGCAACGGGTTTTGAGCGGTTATTTTTAGAAACAGTAATAGAAAAAGAAGGATATTTATATATTTACGTAGCAAACGAGAGCAGCTCGGATGTAAATGTGTTCTTTGACGATCTGAAAGTG
>DASPJL010000132.1:0-12724 GCA_035628645.1 Cytophagales bacterium
CTTCTATAGTCTTCACACCCTTTTCAGTTGACACGATAGACCGCTTTCGCCTGTTCCCCGGATCAATGACTTTCTGGATAAAACCTTTATTAGCTAACCTAACGACTGTCCTTGACACGTCTGAACCTGGTTCAAGCACCATTACTTTGATTTCCTCCAGGGATATTGCCTGGGGATAATGGAATACAATAATGCTTAAAACATTCACCTGGACACTTGTTAATCCATAAGGCTGAAGCAGTTTTTTGTATTTGTCCATCAAAAAGTAATGGGTGTAATGCAGATTACTGAGAATTTTGCTGTAATCTGCTTTTGGATCATCAATTTTCTCTATAAAATCAAACAACTCCGCTCGTGTCATTATTCACGAATGTATGTAAATTATCGAAACGTAAGATAGCCGACAAAATATTGTGATCGTAATGACTATAATTTGCATGTATTATAATCCTAAAAAGCATTACCTTGGTGACACATAAGTTTTTTACAACTTAGATGCAATTAGTTCCTCGCTGGGCGAGGCATTTTATTATGAGCGTAGCCAAAAATGCGTCAAACATTTTTCTAATAGAGGCGTTTAGATACTGCCTATTATATCTTTCTTACAAATAGCCAATTATGAATAATAATATATCTTCTGACTATGAGTTTTTATCAAGCGGTGGCGAAATGGGTCAGTTGATTAGAGACTATAACTGGTCTGAAACACCAATAGGTCCCATTGAAATATGGCCACAAAGCCTTAAAACCTGTTTAAGAATTATGCTGACCTCGCGCCAGCCTATCTGGATTGGGTGGGGTAAAGAATTAATAAAATTCTACAATGATGCCTATCTTTCTATTGTAGGTGGAAAACACCCATGGGCATTGGGTAAACCTGCATCAATTGTTTGGAAAGACATTTGGAAGGACATCGAACCGTTGTTAAAAACGGTTATGGAGGATAACGAAGGGACTTATGTTGAGTCCAAATTGTTGATAATGGAGCGGAATGGGTACCCTGAAGAAACGTATTATACGTTCTCATATACTCCAGTTCCAGGTGATAATGGGGGTATTGCCGGCATGTTTTGTGCAAACACGGATGATACGGAGCGTATTATTTCACAACGGCAATTAAAAACGCTAACCCAACTGGGAAAAGTTCTTACAGCAGCTACAAACAACCAGGAGGTAATTGAAAGTACCATTGAAACGCTTAAAAAAAATCAGCAGGACTTTCCTTTTGTTTTGTTTTATACTCATTTTGAAAACGGCGCAGTTATTTATAAAAGTTCCGATGCGGCAGATAGTAGCTTGAAGTGTCCTGAAGAAATTAATTTTGATTCTTTGACCGTATTAAGTCAGGTGATGCAAAGAGCATTTGACAGCCGTCGCGCTGAAATTCTGAACGATGTAAGTTTTTTTAAAGAATTACCTAAAGGCATATGGACAATATTGCCCAATAAGGCATTGATCTTACCTATTTCAAACATTGCTACAAAAGAATTGTATGGCTATTTAGTAGTAGGTTTAAATCCATATCAACTCGTAAATGAAAAGTATTTAAATTTTTTCACTCTTCTGTCTGATCAAATAGCAACCAGTTTTGCCAATGTTCGGGTATTGGAGGAAGAAAGAAAAAGCGCAAAGGCACTATCAGAAATTGATAAAGCCAAAACTATTTTCTTTTCAAATATTAGCCATGAATTTAGAACGCCCTTGACATTGTTGCTTGGCCCGATGGAGGAAGCGCTGGACGACCCCAGCACGACTGCCGCTAACAGGGTAAGAATTGACATGGCTTATCGGAACGCCATCAGAATGCAAAAATTAGTGAACACGTTGCTTGATTTTTCAAAAATTGAAGCAGGTCGAATGGAAGGTAGATTTATATCAACTGATATTTCAACTTTTACCAAAGATTTGGTAACGACCTTTAGTGAGGCCATAGAGAAAACTGGAATACTGCTGCATGTAGATGTTCAAGATATAAGTGGGAATGTATATGTTGATATTGATATGTGGCAAAAGATTGTATTAAATTTAATCTCAAATGCTTTTAAATATACTGAAAAAGGAGAAATCAAAGTAAGTTTAACTACGCATAATGAACAATTAGAATTTTCTGTATCAGACACAGGAATAGGAATTCCGGAAGGTGAAAAAAACCAGATATTTGAACGGTTTCATAGAATTGAAAATTCCATGGGAAGAAGTCAGGAAGGAACCGGTATAGGGTTATCGATGGTAAAGGAATTGGTAAACCTGCATAAGGGAGTAATAAACGTCGAAAGTGAATTAGGAAAAGGTTCAACTTTTACGGTACAAATTCCTTTAGGCAAAAGTCATTTACCTAAAGATAAAGTCGATGACAGTCCGATAAAGCCTATTATATCACCTTATGCTAGCTCTTTTGTTCTTGAAGCATCAAAATGGATATCCGATAAAGACTTAGAGTCAATATCGAATCATACTGCCGATAGAAATGTAGAAAAAGGAACAAAAATATTAATAGTAGATGATAATGCCGATTTAAGGGATTATATAACCAGGCTGCTCGAAAGACAGTACACAATAATTACTGCAATAGATGGAGAGGATGCTTATTCTAAAATCCTCTTTTATAAACCAACCCTAGTATTGACAGATATAATGATGCCCCGGTTAGATGGTTTTGGATTATTACAAAAAGTCCGTTCCCATCCTGATTTACGTAATATTCCGGTAATTTTTCTTTCCGCAAGGGCTGGTGAGGAAGCAAAAGTGGAGGGATTAAATGCTGGAGCTGATGATTATTTAACAAAACCTTTTTCTGCGAAAGAACTAATAGCCAGGGTTGAGACTAATATTAAAATTGTTAAAAGCCGCATTACAGCAGAACAGAATTTACGTGCTATGGTAATGCAATCACCAGTAGCTACAGTATTACTTCGCGATGAGAACTTTATTATTGACATAGTAAACGAAACAGGTCTTGAAATATGGGGACGAAAGTATGAAGATGTTATTGGGCGTCCAATTTTGGAAGCTCTTCCTGAGATAGCCGAGCAGGGTTTTGGTGACTTACTTAACTATGTATACACCACTGGAAACATTTTTAGAGGAGATGAAGTTCCTGTAGAGCTTAAACGGCATGGGAAATCTGAAACTGTTTACCTAAACTATATATACCAGCCTTTGAAAAAAGAAAGCGGAGAGACCTTTGGAATTATTGCTGTTGGTATTGACGTGTCTGAACAGGTATATGCCCGTAAAAAAGTAGAGCAAAGTGAGCGTGAGTTATACCAATTGGCCAATGCAGTGCCACAACTTGTCTGGTCGACAAATGAAAACGGCGAGGTTCTATATTTTAATAACCGGATATCCGAATACTCAGGAGCAATAAAGCGTGAAAGCGGAATTTGGGAGTGGCAAAGGTTAATTTACCCTGAAGATATGGAGGAGACCGGGGAGCAATGGATAAGTGCCTTGCAGAATGGAGCAGCATTTCAAATGGAACATAGACTTTTAATGAATAATGGGCTGTTTCAATGGCATCTCACCCGTATTGTGCCTCATAAAGACGATAGTGGTCAAATCGTAAAATGGTTCGGCACAACTACAAACATTCATGCTTGGAAAGAACATCAAACAATATTAGAGCAAGTCGTAAGAGACCGCACAGACGAATTACAAAAGGCGAATAGTTCATTACAGCGTTCAAATTATGAACTGCAACAGTTTGCACATGTTGCAAGCCATGACTTAAAAGAACCGTTAAGGAAAATTAAAACATTTGCCGATAGATTAAGGAATGACCAGAGTAGTATTCTTTCTGAAAAAGGCGAAGTTTATTTAGAAAAAATTGATTTTGGTGCAGGTAGAATGTCTACAATGATTGAGGGTATTTTGAACTACTCAATGATTGATACCGAAGATGAATTAACGGCTATCAATATGGATGATGTTATTAAAAGTATCGAGTCGGATTTAGAAGTTCTCATAACTGAAAAGCAGGCTACATTGATTTACGGCGAACTACCAGTCATTGAGGGTGTTGCAATTCTAATTAATCAATTATTTTATAATTTGCTGAATAACTCCTTAAAGTTTTCTTCCCCCGGAGTTGATCCGATTATATCAATATCTGCGTCTACATTCGTCTGGGATGATATAGAGTATGCAAGGTTTACTGTATCTGATAATGGAATTGGCTTTGAACAAGCATATACTGAAAAGATTTTTAATGCTTTCACAAGGTTAAATTCATTGGATAAATATGCGGGAACAGGTATAGGTCTTGCTGTTTGCAAAAAAATTGTCGAGAAACATTCGGGGAAAATATCTGCAATTGGGAGTTTAGGAAAAGGAGCCACATTTATAATTGAACTGCCCTTAAAAAAGGTACGGTGAGAATTGCCTTGGAATAAGTCAAACCTCCTGTATTTTTGTTATCTTTGTGAACAACGGCTCTTAGCCCTTCTATGTTTCAATTTATTTATATCATCGATAGTGACGCTAGCTACATTGATTTATTAGTTAAAACGTTTAATAAAATCGATTCCAATGTTGGATGCGTGACATCAATTAATAGTGAAGAGGCTCTAAACACACTTTCCGACATAATTGCTGCGCCAGCTATTATATTACTTAATATAAATATTATAAAAGCTGATAGAGGGTTATGTTTGAGAACTATAAAAACCCTGTTTTCTGGCGTTGGGGTTGTCGTTTATTCACCATACGTATCTATAGAGTACCAAAAGATAACCGAGGAATTAGGTGCAACATTCTATATTTTCAACCCATACCAAAGTATTGAGGTAAATAAATTTGCAAATTTAATATTAGAAAATATTAAATAATTTCTGCCGATTACGTATTTCTAATGAGATCGGCCAGTTTTAGCTTGTCAGGCTGAGTATGCTCTTATTAAAACTATTGCACATTTCTTTTGTTATTACTTCTTTTAAGCTAACTTGTTTTCTAAATTGAACCCCATGATAAATCATAATATAAGCGATTCTCAGTCTGTTTTCGGTGACGATAGTGTTCTTGATGAGGATTATTTGAGGGAAAGCAATGTGCTAAATCTTTTGCCTGCTGCTGTTTACGTATGCAATTTATCCGGGCATATAGTTAGCTATAATCAGAAAGCGGTTGAGCTTTGGGGTAGGACGCCCGTAAAAGGAGATGACGATGAACGCTTTTGTGGTGCTTTCAAATTGTATTATCCGGACGGAACTTATATGCCGCATAATGAAACTCCTGTTGCAGCCTGTTTGGTTGATGGACTTCCGCGGAAAGCTTTGGAAGTAGTAATTGAACGGCCTGATTTATCGCGGGTCATCGCAAGGGTTAATGTCACGCCGATTAAAAACAAGGAAGGCCAACTGGTTGGCATGGTTAATTATTTTGAAGATATCACCGAACAACGGGCAGCGCAAGAAGAACTTCAACGGAAAACCACAGAATTACAGGACTATGTTGATAATGCTTCTATAGGCTTGCATTGGGTGGATTCAAGCGGCATTATCAAATGGGCCAACAAGGCAGAGCTTGATATACTTGGTTATACTCCCGATGAATATATAGGACATTACATTTCGGAATTTCATGTGGATCAGGAAAAAATAAATGATATTCTCCATCGGTTGAGCTGTAAAGAAACATTGAATGGCTATGAATCCACATTGCGGTGTAAAGATGGCACAACAAAAATTGTTCACATTAATTCAAATGTTTATTTTGAAGATGGAAAATTTATTCATACCAGGTGTTTTACCATTGATGTAACCGAGCAGAAACGGCTCTATCAATCGTTAAAAAGTAGTGAACAGCGCTATAGGGAGTTAGTAAATAGTTTGCCTGCGGGGTTGTATGCTTGTGACAAGGATGGTAGAATTACTTTTTTTAATGAGCAGGCTGTTACCTTATGGGGCTACCGACCCATGATAAATGACAACCTAAAATTTTGCGCCTGTTACAAAGTGTGGACGATGGACGGCACTTTCATAAACCCGGACCAAACTCCAATGTCGATAGCACTAAAAACGGGACAATCATTTCGTAATGTGGAGGCTTTAGTAGAAAGGCCGGATGGCTCAAAGTTTTACGCCGATGTTAACATTGACCCCATGCGGGATGAATTTAATAATATTATTGGTGCCATCAACATTTTCCAGGATATTTCTAATATAAAAGAAACCGAAGCAGCCCTGAAAGAGAGCGAGGCTCAATATAAAAATCTTATCCATACATTAAATACTCCTTTGTATACAACAGATCCAGAAGGCCGAATTACGCTATACAATAAGGCCGCCGCAGACTTATGGGGACGTGAGCCTGTTATAGGTAAAGACCTTTGGTGTGGCTCATATAAGATTTTTACCAAAGAAGGCAGAGATTTACCGTTGGAAAACTGTCCAATGGCTGTTTGCCTTAAAGAACACCGACCTGTTTACGGCGAGGAGATACTGGTAGTAAGGCCAGACGGCAAGATACGAAACGTTGCGCCACATCCTCAACCCATTTTAGATAGTCACGGCAAGATGGTTGGGGCTATTAATATGCTCATTGATGTTACTGAACTAAAGGAAAAAGAAAAAGCACTTAAGGAAAGCGAACAGAAATATCGGGAACTTGCAGGGCAACTTGAAAAGAAAGTTGAAGAAAAAACCAATGATTTAGTGCTGAAAAATGAGGAGTTGCGGAAAAGCGAAGAGCGTTACCATCAAATGGTTGATGAAGTAGAAGACTATGCAATTATATTATTGGATATAAATGGTAATATACTAAACTGGAATAAAGGAGCGGAAAAAATTAAAGGGTATAAAGAAGACGAAATAATTGGTAAGAATTTAGAAGTTTTTTATCTGGATAAAGACCGTGCAATAAATTTGCCCGGCAAGCTTATCAATGAGGCGAAAAATAATGGAAAAACAGCAATTGAAGGATGGCGTGTAAGGAAAGATGGTACTCAATTCTATGGAAGTATTGTAATAACCGCAATACATGATAAAAGCGGAAACATTATTGGCTTTACAAAAGTAACTCGTGATTTAACAGAAAAAAAACTGGCCGAGGATAAGCTCAAAGAATATAGTAACAAATTGGAGTTTCAGAACAAAGAGCTCGAGCAGTTTGCTTACGCGGCTTCTCACGATATGAAAGAGCCCTTAAGAAAAATATACATATACAGTTCTTTTGTTAAAGACAATCCATCTAATAAATTAGATAACAAATCACAAGATTATTTAACACGGTCATTAGATGCTGTGAACCGTATGAAGGCCTTAATTGAAAACCTGTTAGCATACTCAAGAACAGCATTAAATGCTGAAAACCTGGTTGAGATTGATTTTAATACTATAGTAGATGAAATTGTATTGGAGCATAAAGAGGAGCTGGAGCAAGAAAATATTAAGCTGGAAGTGTCAGACTTACCTATAATAAAGGTCGTTCCATTTCAATGCAAACAGCTAATGTATAATCTCATTCAAAATTCAATAAAATATAGGCAACCTGATAAAGCTAGCATAATTAAAATAGATTATCAGTTTATTGAATCTGACGAATCTACACGGGCTCGTCCAGGCAAGTATCATAGAATTTCTGTAACTGATAACGGTATTGGCTTTGATTCTAAATATTCGGAAAAAATATTTGAGCTTTTTCAAAGACTGAGTGCTGGTACAAAAGGCTCGGGTATTGGTTTGGCTATCTGTAAAAAAATTGTACAAAATCACAAAGGGTATATAACAGCGGAGGGAAAACCAAATGAAGGTGCCCGATTTGATATTTATTTACCGGCTTCCTACTAATCTCACCTTAAAGAGAGCATTTTTTCAACCAGACTGCGTAGCTCCGCTAAAGTATTGGGCTTAACAAAATATTCTGTGGCACCGTTATATTTACACTCCTGAATGTGGGAGGGCGAGTTTGAGGTGCTTAATACCACCATTGGTATATTTACATACCGCGAATCATTACAAATTATAGCAAGTACCTGAGCGCCGTTTAACTCCGGCATGCTATAATCTAAAATAATTAACGAAGGGAGATTGTGATCATCCGTATTACTAAGTGTATTGATTACAGACTGCCCAGTCCTAACCTTTCTAATTGCAGTATACGGTTCAACTGAGAGAATCGCTTCTTCAATCATTTCCAAGTCTTCCTCGTCATCGTCAGCAACGAGGATATACGAATTGTTTCCATCCATAGTGTTCTGATTTTCAAACTCAAAGATATCCAATTACAAAACTACATTAGTTTTTTTGTTCTCCATCATTCAACCCTCAAAACAATATTATTAAGCCCGCACAGATTCCTTTTCCCAAAATTATGAAGTAGTATATTTGTATTGAAAATATTTAGCGTTAGCTGAACCCTATTTCCAGAACTGCGACCTCCGAACTCCATGGGAAAATTAGCTGAACGCCTACGCTACGCGTGGGCTTTGGCTTGTCCTGTGTGAAGGGTGTCGCAGCCCTTGGAAACAGACTTGTCATTATCCCACGCTCTTGTTTTATAAAGTATGGGATTAAACGCATAGCATTATGAATCCCGTACTCTCCGCCATATTCCGTAAGACAATTGCACTGCCAACGGCAGGTGGTTACACCTTTTTTTCTCATCGAACATATTTTATATTTCAGGGCTGAACAAAGATGCATTACTCTACTGTGCAGAAATGCCGGACGCATACCGCATTTTCAAGAGCTTAAAGGAATTGGAAACTGCACTCTTATCATGCGGGTTTTTACGTATCCGAAGGGATATAGTGTTAAATACGATGAATATAAAAACAGTTTGCAAAGACGGCTCACTGCTGCTTTCTAACGGCGAAGCCCTTCATCCCTCCCGGGACAGAATGAGAGCTGTTGAGCAGTATCTTAAAGAATACTATTACATTTAAAACAAAAGAACTACTATTTTTGTCATTGGATACATCAAAGTTGATGAGTATTAAATCTGCGCAAATGTCTACTATCCGATTTCCTTGTGTTCTAATTGTTGACGATGACGCGGATGACCGTGAGCTATTAACTTCCGTCCTGTCTTCCATTAACAAAGATATTTTATTTATCACAGCTCATGATGGTCTTGAAGCATTAAAAGCTATCGAAGATTTGATATTTCTCCCGCACCTTATTATGCTAGACTTGAATATGCCACGCATGGGTGGCAAGGACTTTCTTCGGGAGATTAAACGGCATCCCAAATTTTCAAAGATCCCCATATATATTTATACGACAAGCGCTGATATACGCGACCAAGAGGAAACAAAGGGATTGGGAGCGCAGGCATATTTTGTAAAGCCGACTAATTATTCTGGTGTGGTATATGTTGCCACGAATGTACTTTCACAAATGACGTAATAAAAACCTTTCGCTCCTTTACTGAACCTTTCAGGTAGTTTTCTGTGCCTCTTACACAACAAAATTGTTGATTATTCCAACAAGATTGTTGGCAGTAAATCAACGCGTTATTAAGAATACCAACAAGTTGTTGGCTAAAGCAACAGCTTTGTGGCTTCATCCAGTTCGTCATTTTTAAAACTGTTAAGGTAGCCTTGTGTGGTTTTTTCGGTGGTATGGCCTAACATATTTTGGATTTTACTCGTTGATACGTTTAGGTTTCTAAGGTTGGTAGCAAATGAATGTCGGGCGACATAAGTAGTAATTTTTTCATCAATGCCAATTGTAACGGCGATTGCTTTAAGGTCTTTATTTGTCTGCTTGGTTACTTTCTTTACCCTATCTTTTACCTGTTGTGGAGTTTTATGTTTTTCCCTATCCAAAATTGGAAATATATAATCTTCCGCACCTTTGGTCATTAGGTGGCTTTTGTAATAGTTAAGAATGTTCTGCGCAGGTTCTACCAATGGAATATTATATAGCTTACCTGTTTTGGAACGTCTGTAAATTAGCCTTCCCTCCTGTATGTTTTTCCATTTTAACTGTGCCATATCAATTAAGTTGATACCCCAACAGTAATACGAAAATTTAAAAAGATTAAGTGAACGATGCTCCGCCCTGCCTTCTCGTGGAGCGTAATTAAAAATCTGTTCAATTTTTGTCTTGTCAAGTGCCCGGTGGTTGGGCTGGATATTAAGTTTAGATATTTTATATTCATCAAAAGGATATAATTCCTTCCTAACCACTTTTTCCTGTATTGCGCGATTAAATAGAGCCCTTAATGACCTCATATAAGCTGCAACTGTACTTTCTTTAACGCCTGTGCTTAACAGGAATGCTTCGAATTTTCTAAGAAAAGCGACATCAGTATTAGAAAACAAGAGGACAGATGAGTTACCAGTAAAGCGGGTCAAAGCACGTTTGCTATCTCGGTAGGCTTCGGCATTCCCTACCCGGCCAGCAGTGTTCATTTCTTCAATTACATAGTCAATAAACGAGAATACGTCTTTTTTGGCGGCCTTTGGCTTTATCACCTCTATAATATCCGACGGTGAATAATCCCGATTTTCTTTCTCAAGGGTAAGTTTTTCGCTTTCTGCGTCGGCTTTCTTTGCTTGTATGTATATGCTTAACTCTTTATACGAAGGGTGTTTCCTATTGGGTAATTCCTTTTCAAAATCCCAATGCTCTGGCAAGCTGGTATACCCGGTGGATTTATAAACCGGTTTCCTATCTTTGATAATCCTAATCATTATAGGGTGTTGTCCGTTCTTTAGTTTTTTAGATTTGTAGAGTATAATGGCTACTGATGACATTCTTGGTTTAAATATGGTTTAAACAAATGTAGCAAAAGAAGGCAATTTTAAGCAAGCGCGTCCAAACAAAAATTTGAGTAAGCCTTTATTTGCAGTGGTTTAAAGTTATAAGCAAAAAGAAGAAAACTAATGTCCCATTTCTGTTAATCAGGGGGTCGCTGGTTCGAGTCCAGCTCGGGGAGCAAAGCCATCCAAATAAGGGTGGCTTTTTGTTTTTATGGTGGTTTAAAATTCCTCAATAGCTCAGCCAGTTAGAGCATCCCGACCGTGGTCGGGAGGGTCGCTGGTTCGAGCCCAGCTCGGGGAGCATCCAGACAGGTTGGTTTTCATTGGACTCAATAATCCCTGTTCCGTTCATTTACCCTGCCGTTAAAAGATTGCAGGTACAAAAACAGGTTATTCTCCACCTCGGTAAAGCTCACGCCCGTAAAAGCAATAGCAGTATTGCCGGATATATGGCTGCACTCAAAAACAAAGCCCTCCTCGGTGGCATCCACTGTTCTCAGTATACGTGCTCTTACGGGTTCATTTATGCCTTCTGCATACAGGCGGTATTCTTTTACAACTTCATACAGTCCTTTTGTCATAGGATATTAATGTTTACCTGTATAACAACAATACGAGCACTTGTATTTACTGCCCGGTAAAGAATCTCTTGTGGTAATCTCTCCCCATCGTTGGGGTTAAGTAACCATGAATACTGCTTATGCTGTAAAAGCTGGTGCAATGGCTTTCTTGCAATAAATCTGATGGTTAAATAATTTTTTACCGCGTGGCATAATAGTAGGGTTAGTAACGGTGTATCAAATTTAGGAATTATGAAACACGCAAGCGCGTCACAAGGCAACCGGATGTCATACGGTACATCCAGCAGAAGGAAAGCTACCGGAAGGATGTCTGAATCCTCCATGCTGAGGGAATTGCTGGTTGACCAAATGAGGGATATTTACTGGGCCGAAAAGCATTTGCTGAAAGGCCTTACCAAAATGGCAAAAGCTGCCACTACAGAAGATTTGCGCATGGCATTTGAAAAGCACTGGGATGAAACGGAGGAGCAGGTGCGCAAGCTGGAGCAGGCTTTTGAACTGCTGGGCGAAAATGCCCGCGGTAAAAAGTGTGATGCCATGGAGGGATTGATAGAAGAGGCGAAAATAATGATTGAAGAAACAGAGGATGGTTCGCTTACCCGTGACGCCGGCCTGATACTGGCGGCACAAAAGGTGGAGCACTATGAAATAGCAACGTATGGAACCCTGGTTCAGTTTGCCCGTACCCTGGGCGAAAGTGAAGTGGTGATGCTGATGGAGGAAATACTGGAACAGGAAAAAGCAACCGACCAAACTCTTACTAGCCTGGCAGAGGGAAGCATTAATGAGGAGGCGTTGATGGAATCTGAGGCGACAATGGAGGAAGAGGAAGAATGGATAGATGAGGCTGATGATGCAAGGGATGAGCTGGAGATTGAGGATGTTGATTATGAGGTGCTGGATGAGGAGGAGGAAGACGTTCAGACCGGACACGGCAATCGCAGGGATAACTCTGCGGACAGCGGGAAGAATACGAGGGACAAGGAAAAGTCGGCAGGGAAGAATTCTTCGAACACAAACAATGGAAAAAAATAAAAGGGTTAGTTTTTTCATAGGATAGGTTGGTTAGGAAAGGGCAATGCCTATGGTATTGCCCTTCTTTTTAAAAAATAAAAACTATGCAAAAATCAAATCCGCAAAAAAAGGTGAGGCCACCACAAAAACAGAAATTACCGGGTGAAGAGAATAAAATGAAGCCCCGCCCGCAATATGACAGGGAAAGCGTGAAAGGGTGCGGGAAACTGGAAGGCAAAATTGCCTTTATTACAGGAGCTGACAGCGGGATTGGAAGAGCGGTAGCGGTACTTTTTGCCAAAGAGGGGGCAGATGTGGCAGTAGTTTATCTGAGCGAGGATAAAGATGCAGAGGAAACAAAAAGAGCAGTGGAGAAGTATGGAAGGCGTTGTGAGTTGATTAGAGGGGATATATCGCAGGAGAA
>DASPJL010000133.1:0-9543 GCA_035628645.1 Cytophagales bacterium
TTTCTATAAACCACTGATTATCATTTTCTTTTCAACATTTATTTATTAGAACATAAACATATCAACTAATTATTAAATCCTCCTCCAAATCGGCTTTTGTTAAATTTTATTACTTTTAAGGATGGAGAAGAAAAACATAGACACTATAATTTTTGATTTGGGAAATGTCCTTATCGATTGGAATCCTCTTTATCTCTACAAAAATTTATTCGAACAGGAAGAAGAAATGAATTACTTCTTTCAAAATATTTGCACCTCTGATTGGAATGAAGAACAAGATGCGGGAAGGACATTAAAAGAAGGTACAGAATTATTGGTTTCTCAATTTCCTGATCATAAAACTTATATCGAAGCCTATTATGGCCGGTGGGAAGAAATGCTAAAAGGTGAAATCAGGGAAAGTGTCGAGATTCTAACCAAAATCAAAAGCTCATCAAAATACAAGCTCTATGCCTTAACCAACTGGTCAGATGAAACATTTTCCATTGCATGGAAAAGATTTGAGTTCCTGCACTGGTTCGAAGGAATAGTAGTATCCGGGAGAGAAAAAACCAGAAAACCTTTTCCACTTATCTATAAAATTTTATTGGAGCGATATTCTATTCAACCTGAAAGGGCTTTATTTATTGATGATAATCTTAGAAATATTATGGCTGCAAAAGATTTTGGAATACAGACGATTCATTTTATTTCCCCTCAACAATTAAAAGAAGAACTGGTAGAGTTTGGTGTTTCCGTCTAGAAAATTCCTCTGCAGTAAGTCTGGCTATTTTCTTAAATTTTTTGACAAAAAGTTTGTAAGCGGCGGTTGATGCAACAAATCGCTTTGGGCAAGAAGGTAAACATAATTGTAAAACACCTCATATTTAACTTCAGCCTGAAGCTTCTTAAGCTTTAAGATTTGCTCGTTAAACTTTAGAAATATCAATGGATTGCTGCTATTCAAGGCGCCTACTGTTTCAAAGGTTTCATCAATACTAAAAGCATCCAGTTTCTTTTGAATATTATCATACCGATGAATAAGGTTTTTAAGGGTATTATTTAACCTGCTTACTTCATTTTCAGCCAGTTTGGTTTCCACTGCCAACTCACTTTCCGCCTCAATTCTCTCAAGCTTCTTTTCGGCCATATCTCCCTTATTTGGGTTAAAAAGCGGAATGGACACGCCAAAGGAAATTCCAATAGGATTTTCTCCTTCTGTCCTGTAAGGATTGAATTCTGGCTGCACAAAGCCTATATTGAAATTGTTTTTTTCCAGTTTATAATCGTAATTCGCCATTGAAATTTTTTCCTTGTAAAAAGAGGTGGTAGTTGTATATAAATCAGCAGAAATCAAACTGTCCACTATTTCAGATAAGTCCTCTACAGGAATAACCAAATTATAAGTCCATTCGGAAGAATTATACACCATCTTCGGATCTTGTTTTCTTATTTCATCAAACTTCTGGATCAGCTCAAACTCAGATTCTTCAAGATCTGTCTGCTCCTGCATGTATTCAAGTTTCAGGTCTACATAATCCTTGGCATCAAAAAATGAGGAACCATTTTGTCTTTCAAAAATGGTCACTTGTCCATTTATGTTTTTTATTACCTCTTCTCTAAGCTCTTTCATTTCCTGCTCGTATAACATTGAAAGAATAAGCTCATACCTGATCAGTAAAACTTCTTTTAACATCAAATCCTTTTCAAAAGCTAAAGCGGCTTTATAGCTTCTAAAAAACCTGTTTGTATTCCTTATCTCCCACGGATTAGCTGGGGTTACACGAAGGGAAACTTCATTTTTATCAGAACCAAACTCATTGTTTTGCGCTCTCAACTGAAGTCCTTGAATGGGCGCCATTCTGTAAGTTTTGTTATTGAGAAACTGAATTTGATTGTCATAGAGCTTTAAGCTCAAATCCTCTGTTGATGAGCTTATAAAAGCCGAAATGGCATCCTGGCAACGTGAAGTTTGTGGAAATATAAGAAAGCCAGCTAAAGTCAATAAAGTAAAAAAAGCAGTTTTTTTAGCGCTCATTTTATCAACACTTTTTCGCCTGTAAAAAATGGATTTTCTTCCGGAATTTTAATGAAGACTTCTATCCCAAAAGCCTTAACGGCAGTAGATTTCTGAAGCACCAAAGGCAACTCTGCTATTGACCCAAAACCTATAACTTCCCCTTGGGCCACAGCTTTTTTATTACTATAGGATCTAACTTTTACCTTTGATCCAACTTGCATTTCCCTGGGTTTATTTCCGCTCATATAGCCTACTACAGAAGTTGGATGTTTGGGATTTATTGAAAGAATAGGCGCAAAGGCAGGCACTTCTTCTCCTTTTCGCACAAGCACACTTTCCACTACACCGTTAAATGTAGCATATTTTGCCAACTGATCTTGCTGGCTCAATAACATATCCATTTCCTGCTCCAGAAGTTTAATTTCGTTCTCCAAAACCATAATGTCAGTTTCATGAGTTTGGGTCAGGTCCTTAATTTTAATATCGGTAGCATCCACATTCAGCTTCTGTGCCTGTTTTAAAGATGCAATTTTAACTGTTTGAGGAGTATTTCTGACTTCATTTGAAACGCTCTTTTCTGCATTGCTAAATTGTCGGGTCAATTCTCTATTCAACTGAAGTTCGCTCCGGATCTGTTGAATTTCAGATTCCAGTTCCTCCAAAACAATCCCCGATTCTGCTTTCAGATATTCTATTTTACTTTGAGCCAGGGAAGCTTTTTCATATTTTTCTTTTCGAAGAGCATCAATTCTATTTTTCATTTTTGATATTTCTATCTGCAATCCGGTATTTTCCATTCGTACAAGCAGATCTCCTGTCTTTACCTCTTCACCCGGCAAAACCTTTATTTCTTTGATGACTCCTGATTTCTCTGAAGTTATATTGTAGTTTTTCGAAAAAGTTATTCCTACATGCGAATTTGAGCTACCTCTGAAATATTTGGAATTAATATACAGCATACCTAAAAACAAGGCTGCAATCAATAAGTAAAACCTGCTTAAACCTTTGACTTTCATTTTACTAATTGTTATTTTCCATATTGGTAATTTTTAATTGGTTGACGCTTTCCACCTTACTCATCTCCTGAAGAAGTTTGTCTTTTTCCTTCGGATGGATCATTACCACAAAATACTCATAGCGGGTTTCTTTTTCTCTGTTTATCGAGACGTTCATCAATCCATAATCCCTGCAATAGACGTCCATAATTTTCTGCATCTCCAGCAGGAAGTCCGTGTTAGACAAAGAGAAGTTCAGGACATCTTTTTGATTGTAACTTTTGAAGCTGGTGAAATTTAATAATGCCGCTACTAAACAAAATACCATTGTCCCGGCAAATGAAATGGAATATCCATATACACCTATAGCGATCCCGTTACTTAGAGCGGCGAATAAGAAAAGCACATCCCTCGGATCATCAATGCGTGTTCTAAAGCGAATTATGGCCATTGCTCCAAAAACTCCTAAACCACGGGCAAGACTGTCACCAATTGCCATCATCACCATAGTGGTGACAATTGCTCCTAAAATCATAGATTGGAAAAAGTTTTTAGGATAATTATCTCCCCGGAAGGTAAGCTTATGTGTAATTGCAATTATGGAAGATAAGATAAAAGCCCACGTTAATGCATACAGAATGTTCACCAGTGAAGGAAATTCGTAACTGGGTTGATCAGGAAAAATGTCAAACATTATTAAATATAGAATTTAAATAAAATCGTCTTCATAAAAATTTTACTGATTGGCGCTTCCGGGAGTAGGTTGAGGAAATGTCTTCCAGGTTTCGGAGCCATTCGGCAAGCGGCCGGAAGATACATCCTGGGTTTGAGCTCCAAAAGTATACTGATCAATTGTTCTGCCGTCTATGTAATACAAACCTACATCCTCACCCTCGGCGCTTAATTTAATATCCACGTGGAGAACACCCTGTTCCATCTGGCCATCTGCCCACAATACCAAATAGCCGCCTGGTTGAATAGTGGTCAGAGAAGGGTCGGTAGTAGGGATTTGGTATTTGAAAGGATTGTCATTGTTGGCCGACACATACATTCCCCCAATATCTACCGCTTCTATTCCTGAATTATATATTTCAATCCAGTCATCATAGTCTTCAACATTCTCTGGGTCGGGACAGCAGCTTTTATTCGCTGCCATAAACTCATTTATCAAAAGTGCCGGCAATTCTTCTGTCGTGATTAAAATACTGTACAAAACATCAGGCGCTGAGGCTGGATTCAAAGTATACATTCCCTGGTCATCTCTTGCCTCTATAAAGTATTCTACTTTTCCTCCTTTATCTAATTTTGGAATGGTTGCCTCATACTTTCCCTGATTCAATAACATGTCCACTTCGGTAAACCCTCCGCCATCAATCATATAATGAAGTTTCACCAACGACAGATTTGAATCGTCTTTTATCTCTGCACTTATTACGATAGGATTGGAGGGAGAGGGAATACTGGGATTGCGTGAAATTGCAGTTATAATGGGAGACTGAGTTCCTCCATTACTTTCGCCTTGAGTGCCGGCGCCTGTTACTGTAAAACCATCTGCGCCATCAGGAAAGCGTGCATACGTTTGCCCTTCATCTAATGCCGGAAATTCAACTTTATTTATCAATTGCCCTGAATTGTTTTCAAGGTAAAGTTCTTCTCCCTGTGAAGATAATTTAAAATGGGTATTCAACCCCGTACCACTTCCATCACATTTTATGATCAAATATCCATTAGGTTGAATAGTTACTCCAAGGGGTAATTGATATTTATCTTCCGGATCATCGTAAACATAATAGCTGCTTATATCCAGCACTTGGTTGGAAGTGTTATACAGCTCTATCCAGTCATCGCCGTTAGACGAAATCTCATTTATTAATACATCTCCTTCAATAACAATTGGTTCATTATCTTCATTATTATTACAGGAAAATAACGCTGCAAAAAGGAATGGAGCCAGTTTTTTAATGTTCATGTAAATTAGGTCAATTAAGTTTTTAGAGCCTTTGGTGATGTATTTTTATTTCCTGATAATACAAGTGATTAAGCAATTACCCTTAGTCCCGGAGTTTCAAAAATGAATAAATATATAACAAAAACCGAAGATTACATTTTTTAACTTCAAACTTTTATTATTCAATAATTTTTGAATTTTTATTTTAGCTAAATTATCTCTCATAAACCAGTAAAATACTTGGGATTAGCGGGAAAATAATTTGTCACTTAACCTTAAAAAATTACATTATTTGCTGAAAATTTAAAATTTACCAATTTGCCTTCTTTCCGATTTATAAATAATTTATAAAAATATTTAGCAAAATCCGGAATGGGCGTAAAGAGTTCCTTATTATTTAAAAGCATAAAGCTTGTTATCCTGGCTTCTATAGCTTTAATTATTTGCGCTCCAGGAAAGGCCCAACTTCTAAATCCGGAATTCCAATCCTATAACACACAAGACGGGTTGCCTCAGAACTGGGTGCTATCAATAGCGCAGGACAAAAATGGATTTATGTGGTTTGGAACAGACGATGGGCTTTCAAGATTTGATGGTCATGAGTTTAAGGTCTTAAAACACATTGCCGACGATTCAAATTCAATAATCAATAATTCCATTCTCGCCCTATTTATAGATGAAGTAGGTTCGATATGGATAGGCACCAACAATGGAATATGCCGTTACTTCCCTGAAACAGAACGCATACAGCGCTTTCCGATTGACTATACAAAAGAAGAAAATGTAAATGGATCGCAGGTAAGTTCTATACAGAAAGATGTCAATGGGAGTATTTGGATCACTTATATAGGTGATGGAATAGACGTGATCACGCCAGGAAAAAAAGAAGTTTTACATTATACCATCAACAGGAAGGATGACTATACGCTTAAAAATGATATTGTTTCTTCCCTCTTGCTTATGCCGGACAATTATAAAATTATCGGGACGCTCTCTGGTATTGAAGTAATAGGCGATGATGGTTTGGTTTTAAATGAGAAGCAAGCACTGGAAAAATATCCCTGGAAAAACCTGATTGACAATTCCATAAAATGCTTTCAACTGTCAAAGGATAAAAAAACCATTTGGATCGGTACTGAATTAAATGGTCTATACCAGGTAGAGCTTGAAACAAACAAAGTGGTCAATTACAATAAGGACAACAGCAAAATAGATTTTAACCATATACTTTCCCTTTATGAAGACTCTAAGGAAAACCTATGGGTAGGCAGCGAAGCGCTTTACTTTTTTGATCGCAAAACCAATGATCTCATTCTATACAATGAATATTTTACAGAGGAAGATAAAGTCTTAAAAAACCCGGTATACTCAATTTTTGAAGATAAGGACAACAATATCTGGATGGGAACCTACCGAATGGGCGCTTTAAAGTACAATCCCATAGATGCGGAAATTTTACATTATCATACCAATAAGGATAAGCGAAAAAATAAGATAAGCGAAATCCTTTCCTTTATGGAAGATGATGCAGGGGAAATGTGGGTGGGTACGGGCGGAGGAGGACTCGTCAAACTCAATGAAGAACTGATGAGACTGGAAGAGTCGGCTTTGAATCAGATGTTGAATTTGCCTGTTATAAGATGTATATACAAAGATTCCAGCGGATATTTTTGGATGGGAACCTGGGACAATGGCTTAATAAAATATCACCCGGTTACCCATGAAATGGAACATTTTCATCCTGACAACGGGAATTTTAAAAGTCTTCATGTTTGGGATATTGCAGAAGGCGAGGACGGAAATCTATGGTTGGGTACTTTAAGGGACGGCTTATGTTACTTTTCTACCAAAACAGGCAAATACAAGTATTATAAAAATATTCCCGGAGATTCAGCTTCTCTTATTAATGATGACATTCTAAGTCTATACAAGGACACTAAAAATAATCTATGGGTGGGAACGGGCAATGGACTAAGCGTGCGCTATTCGGGAAGCAATAAATTTAAAAACCTATTAAATGATCCAACCAAGCCTTCTATTTCTTCAAATATCATAGTTGCCTTCTTTGAGGATCATGCCGGGAAAATATGGTTTGGTACAAATGGGGGAGGTATAACGATAGTGAATAAAGACCTTTCCGTTGTAAAAATTTTGACAGACAAAGACGGCTTGCCAAGTAATACAGTTACGGCAATTGAAAGCGACTCTCATTACGATATATGGATAAGTACCTATAAGGGACTTGCTAAAATAAGATACAAAGACCTAAGCGTAATTGGAGTTCCTCAAATAACGGGACTACTTGGAAAGGAATATATTTATCGTTCAAATTATAAGACAAAAGACGGGAAACTGATTTTTGGAGGAGTAGAAGGGTTTGATATATTTTATCCCGATAGCTTAAACTACAATCCAAAGCATGAAAAAATCCTCTTTACTTCCCTAAAGGTCTTTAATGATGAAATAAAACCGAATACAAAATTCAAAGGAAGAGTAATTCTGGATAAGAGTATAACCGAAACAGATGAAATAAGGTTATCCTACAAAGATTATTCCTTTACGATCACTTTTGCTCCTATTACCTATAATTGGCAGAAAAGTTTAAGGTATTCTTATTTTATGGAAAACCTGGACAAAGAGTGGCAGCAGACGACATCAGACAGAAGATTTGTTCATTACACCAACCTGGCTCCCGGTGAATATACTCTAAAAGTAAAAGCATCTTTTGATGGAAAAACCTGGCCCAATGCTGCCCAAACACTCAGGATTTATATTGCTCCTCCCTGGTGGGCGACGTTTTGGTTTAGAATAGGGGCGTTTATTTTCGGTGTTCTGTTTTTATTTAGCATTTATAGAATAAGGGTGAGATTTCTAAGAAAGCAAAGCAAAAAACTGGAAAACCTGGTTTTGAAAAGGACAGCCGAATTGGAAAAATCAAATCTGGAAATTCAGAAGCTTTTGGAAGAGGTAGCTTCGCAGAAAAAAAACATAGAAGATCAAAATACGGAACTTCAAAAAATCAATGAAGAACTTGAAGCACAGAGAGACGATCTTGCTGTAAAAAGTATTGAACTGGAAAAGGCTCAGTTTACCTTAAGAGAAATCAATGCCAGTCTCGAACAATTGGTCAATAAAAGGACTGAAAAATTAAATGATACTTTTAAGGAATTGGAAACCTTTCTTTATCGGGCTTCTCATGACCTCAGAGGCCCAATAATGAGTATGCTCGGACTTATAAATTTAGGTCAGGTAGAACAACCTTCTAAAGACAATCACAAGATATATTACGGATACCTTCACAAATCCGTAATCAAATTAGAAAGAACTCTTCAAAAATTACTTGAAAAACATACCATATTAAAAATCAAGGTTGCTCCCCAATGCTTCAATAAATATGAGCTGGAGGTTTTGTTAGAAATTATAATCCGGGACATCAAGTCTTTCAGGAGGGACGACTTTGAAGTAAAAATCCCTGATGCTCTGCAGTTCCAGACCGATAAAACCCTACTCTGTATTTTGCTGACTAATTTATTGGAAAATGCTTTCCTTTTCAGCCAAAAGTCTACAAACAAAAAAGTGGTGCTGGAGTTTAATGTCGATAACGGTAGAATTAATATTACTGTTCGGGATTTTGGGATCGGCATAAAACAAAAAATACAAGACAGGATTTTTTCAATGTTTTATAGAGGAAGTGAACTTTCCAATGGCAATGGCCTTGGATTATACTTGGTAAAAAGTGTTTTGGAAAAATTAGACGGAACGATAGCGCTTGAGAGTGAAGAAGGCAATTACTCCTGTTTCAAAGTAACGCTTTAATCTTTTAATATTACTGCACGATAATACAAATTCAATTCAGTGCCATGAATATTAGAAGAGTAAAGGAAGCAGACTTAGAAAATCTTCTGTCTTTATATGAACACTTGCACCAGGACGATATCATTCCATCCAAAGAGATTTTAAATAAGACCTGGCAAACGATTATTAAGTATTCTGATTTTTTTATATACCTTATTGCTGAAAAGGATGGTGAAATAGTTTCTTCCTGCAATTTAACCATTGTTCCCAATCTCACCATAGGAAGCAAACCTTTGGCCTAATTGAGAATGTGGTTACCCATAAGGACTATAGAAACCAGGGGATTGGGAAAATGATCATTAAACATATCGTGGAAATAGCAATAAATAACAACTGTTACAAAGTAATGCTATTGAGCAATGAGAGGAGAAAGGAGGCGCATAAGTTTTATGAAAGTTTGGGGTTCAGTGCTACTGATAAAATAGGATATATAATAAAATTCAACTCATCGAACTCTTAATGAAGCTCTTACGCTGCTTTTTATTCTATAAATAATTGTTTTCAGACTAAGCAACAATTAGCGTGTTAACATCGGCGTAAAGAAAAAATAATTAAAATAACACATTATGTTTTCTTTTTTTAAAGATGTTTTTAATTAGTTTTGCGTCAGTGCGCTCGTCAATCGCCGGGAAATATAATAGTATGATGGTTAATAAAGTCTTTGCATACATATTTCTGATTTTGTTTCTAAACATTTCTTTTTCTTCAGTGTACAGATTGGTACCCGAGGCGCAAAAGGAAATTTT